>CAYLJE010000005.1:0-41449 GCA_964383915.1 uncultured Rikenellaceae bacterium | reverse complement strand
TAAGCAATGCTTCCGGAGAAACCTTTGCTAAAGTTTTTTTGTAACTGAACGGTAAAATTATAAGTATATCCTTTACTGGTATTTGTACCGACCATCACACGGGTATAGTTCGAATTCAGTTTGGCATTGTCATAATGAGGCCGTCTGTCAGCACCGGTAAGATGAAAATCAGGATTGGGAGATACATTCATATTATAATACAATACATTGTTCAATGTTTTTGTATATATACCTTCTACCGTTAAAACCATCCCCCAGACTATCTTTTTATCCACGGCAAGATTTAAACGAGACACCTGTGGAAATTTAAAGTTGGAAGCAAACAAGTCCATCTGTCCACCATAGGGAGCATCCGTTCCGCCAAAATCAGCATTTTTATACTGGTGGTCCCAACGGCTTTCAAAGGGGATATAATGGCCCCAACTGTTTTTCACATATACTCCGCCGATGGTTAGTCCGTTATTGGTATAAGATCCTCCCGGCCACACCAGGGGAAGACGGCTGGTAAAGACTCCTAATCCTCCGCGTAACTGGAATGTTTCGTCATTAAATATATCCCAGTTAAATCCTATACGTGGGGAGAACAGTAACTTGGGTTTTGGCATCTGACCGGCACGAGCGCCAAGCATATCCCAGCCTGCTTCTTCAATGACAGGCATTGTATGATTGTTAAAGTTTTTATCAGTCTTCGGATTTTGCAGGAATACAGGCATGTCAACACGCAAACCTGCTGTCAGTTTAAAATTATCACTTACCTGCATTGCATCTTGTCCGTAAATACCCCACTGCATCATATTGAAATCTGCCGCTGCTTTGGAACCGTCGCCGGTTACATTATCTACGAGAGAATACCCTCTTTCATATTGAATAGCAGAAGCCACGCCGGTTGTGTCTGCAAAACCCTGTCCGTTCACTGTCATGAAATCATTAACATTGCTATACTGGTATTCTCCGAAATTTTTTCTCATAAATAAATTATAAGTATGGGACAGTTCCACATTGGCTCCAAAAGTAAAGGTATGTTTCCCTTTATAAATATTTACGTTATCTGTAAAGGTCATAACATTCTGGTCCAACTGATTTGCTGTGGAATAGGGTTCTGACCCTGTATAGATGGTAGCATTGCCGTCATAAATACGCAAAGATGGAAAATTCCCTCCCAGAGGATTCCGGTCGTCTTTGACTGACGTGAAACCAAAAATGAGATTGTTTGAAAAGTTATTATAGTTACTTTTCAATTCCAGGGAAGTTGAATTTGTTTTGCTTGGGAAATACTGGCTGTTATTCAGAAAGCTAAGTGAATGAGCGTTGGAAGCTCCTACTTTTTTAGCTTCGAGATAAGTATAGGAATGGCGAAGCATCAATTTATGATGTTGACTCAGGTTCCAGTCTATGCGGGCAAATAGTTTATTTGAATTAAGGGAGGCGGTCTTATCCAGATAAGGGCCGGGTTCATAACCAAAACTACGAAGTTTGTTGGCTATCTGGTCGATCTGACTTTGGGTTGAGTTCCCTGCATAGTTGGCAAAGTCAAAAGGTTTAGGAGTTTGGTCTTTCCCCAGTTCAGCACTGACAAAATAAAAGATTTTATTTTTCACGATCGGACCACCGATGCGTGCTCCATAGGTAGTAGAAGAGAAATCGGGCAGTTTTTTCCGTTCGACAGTTTTGTTATCGGTAGGGGTTAATCCGGCCAGGTTCTGGTTACGCATATAATAATAAACAGATGCTTTTACCTGATTGGAGCCACTGCGTGTTACTGCGTTGATACTAGCTCCGGCGAAGCCTGACTGACGAACGTCATAAGGAGCCAGTACCACCTGAAACTGTGCGATGGCATCCATGCTTACGGGAGAACCTCCTGTCTGACCGCCATTGGTACCTGTAGGAGACAAACCGAATACGTCATTATTCACTGCCCCATCTATGGAAATAGCGTTATAACGGTTGTTGACGCCGGCTATAGAAATGGCTCCGTTACCAGTTACCGAAGCCTGGGGCGTCAAACGAGCCATATCAGCAATACTCCGTTCTACCGTAGGCATCGTAGCGATCTGGTCGCTGCTGATCACTGTCTGGGCACCTGTTTTGTTCCCATCAAATTCATTATAGGCTAAACGTTTCCCTGTCACAGCTACTTCTTCCAGTTGCATAATGGACATTATTAATTTAACGTTTAACTTATACGTTTGTCCCAGTGTGAGGTAAATGTTATTTTTTTCAAATTTCTGATACCCGACGAATGATATGGTTACCGTATAAGGGCCTCCCACATTCATATTTGGTAAACGAAAATATCCTTCCGAGTCTGTAATACCACCAAATTGGGACCCTGTTGGCATATGCACAGCCACAACAGTAGCTCCGGGCAACGGGTTCCCCTGGTCGTCCACTACACGGCCGTTCATTGCGGCAGTTGTAGTTCCCTGTCCATAGGACAGTGTCCCTGCAATGGCAAATGCCATTACCATAAAAAACAATCTGACAAAAGTTTTTTTCATAAAACAATAGGTTTTGGTTAAAAATAAATAAGAATAATTAATGGATATACATAGTTCATGAATCAATCACAAAATTACACAAATGATAAAAGAGGGAGTTAAAAAAACGTTAACAAATTATTAACAATTTGCAGCGTACTGCCGGCAGAATTGTGGACAAAATGTTTATTAATCTTGCCGGCCTCTTTGCGACTATGTTCATTGTCAAAAAACAAATTCAGTGTTCCGTTCAGTTTTTTTTCAGTATCCACAGAGAAAGCGCCTCTGTGATAAATCAACTCCCTGGCTTCTCTGAATTTATTATAGTTTGGACCAAAAATTACGGGCACTCCGAATACAGCAGCCTCCAGAATATTATGGATACCCTTGCCAAAGCCTCCTCCAATATATGCCACATTAGCATATGCATATAATGATGAAAGCATCCCGATATTATCTATTATAAGTACATCGGCTTCGGCAGGATTTTTATATTTGGCTTCACTAAAAAACAGAAAAGGAACTTCCAGTTTTTCTGCAATCCATCTAAGATGTAACGGATATATTTCATGCGGGGCAATGACCCATTTGTAATTGCGTATTTTCCTGTTTATGTAAGGCAACAAAATTTTTTCATCTTCTTTCCAGGTACTACCGGCGACTACCAGAAGATTATCTCCTTTCAGCATGGCTGCTTCAGATATTTTTTTTCTGGCGAGAGCAATATCAATCACCCGGTCAAATCGGGTATCCCCGGCCACCTGTACTTCATTAATGTTTTGTGCTTTTAATAGGACGAGAGAGTCTTCGTCTTGTACAAAAATCCGGCTGAATCCATTAAGTAATAACCTGAACTTTTTCCCATATCCTTTAAAAAACCACTGTCCGGATCTAAATATTGCAGAGATTAGTATAACCGGAATCCTTCTGTTTTGTAGTGCAGTCAGATAATAATACCAGAATTCGTATTTTACGAATACAGCCAGATCTGGTTTAAGAATATCCAGAAATCTTTTCACATTACGGGGCGTATCCAACGGGAGGTATAGTACATAGTTTGCCTGGTCGTAATTTTTTCTGATCTCATATCCTGATGGTGAAAAAAAGGTTACGACAATTGACAATTCTGGTTTTTTTTCTTTCAGCGCCTCAATAACGGGACGTCCCTGCTCAAATTCACCGAGAGAGGCACAATGAAACCATACGGTCTTTTCCCCGGGCCGGTAATTTTCCTTTAAATGCTGGAAATAATGTTTTCTTCCTTTGCACCATGCTCTTGCTTTTTTGTTAAAAAGGGATGCAAGGCAGATTGTAAATCCGTATATAGCAATAATAATGCGGTAAAGAATGATCACAAAAAACAGATTAAAATGAGATAATGAATCATAACTATAAAGCTATCAGAAAGCAGCCAGGAGCAGATCAATATCTTTTGAGAGGATTCCAAAGCGTCTGCCTATTACCTGGTTTGTCAGGATTCCGTTAAACAGGTAAACCCCTTTACGCAATCCTGCATCTTCACGTAAACGATTTTTTATGCCTCCTGCGTCCCCTATTTCGCGGAGGATAGGAGTAAAAACATTACTTAATGCAATGGAAGCTGTGCGGGCTATTCGTGAAGGAATATTAGCAACGCAGTAATGTACCACCCCGTGTTTTGTAAAAACAGGATTTCCCTGATTCATGCACCTGGATGTTTCAACACAGCCTCCCTGGTCGATACTGATATCCACGATCACTGATCCTTTTTTCATCCCGCGCACCATTTCTTCCGTTACATAATATTGTGTTCTTTCTGCTCCGGTAAGATGAACAGCCCCGATCAGCACATCAGCAGATTTTAATGCTTTGGTCAGAACACGGGGATGGAAAATAGAAGTCTGAACACGTTGACCCAGATAAGTCTGGACCCTTTTCAGTTTATAAACGGAATTATCAAAAATTTTCACCACAGCTCCCAGACCCAGTGCAGCACGGGCGGCATATTCGGCGGCTGTACCTGCGCCAAGGATTACTACTTCGGTAGGGGTAATTCCCGTAATACCTCCCAGTAACACCCCCTTTCCCTGGTGAACATTGCTTAGATATTCTCCGGCAATCAGGATCGAAGCCAGCCCGGCAATTTCACTCATTGAACGTACGACGGGATAATGTTCATATTTATCACGAATATTCTCAAATGCAATGGCTGTTACCTTTTTCTGAATTAATTTCCGGATATATTTCTCAGTATGGTTTGTTAAATGTAGGGAAGAGATAATAGTTTGTTGTCCCCCTTTCAACTGATTTACTTCTTCCAGCATCAGTGGAGAGATTTTCAAAATAATACCTGACTGAAATACTTCTTTATTTGTATCCACAATCATGCCGCCACACTCACTGTAATCATGATCTGTATAACTGGCTTGTATGCCGGCATTTCTGGCAATAATGACCTGATGCCCGTCGTTTACGAGAATCTCAACAGCTTCGGGTGTCAGGGAGACCCTGTTTTCATAAGGGTCCGTCTCTTTAGGGATCCCGATACGCAATTCTTTCTTTTTCAGTGTGGTTTCAAGCATCTCTTCGCGGGGGAGTAAACTTTCCTTGCTTAAAGAGAAACGAATGGAATTACTCGATTCAACCATCTTTTTTTAACTTCATAATTTCTAAAATCAGAATTTCTAAATTAATATTTTCCCGAAGAATATCAAAGAAAGTAAATCCTTCTTTTCTTTACTACCTTACCCTGATCGTTCGAGACTCATCCGGTTCAACCTTTAAATATATCCTTACCATCTCTTGGGGCAATATCTGTTCAATTTTTTCCGGCCACTCGATGAAACAATAACTGCCGCTGTACAGGTATTCTTCAAATCCGATATCAAAGACTTCTTCCAGCTTATCAATGCGGTAAAAATCCATATGATAAACAGACATATTTTCTTTTGTTTTATATTCATTGATGATTGAGAATGACGGACTTTGAACCATGTCTTTTACTTCAAGTATTTTGCAGAAGCGTTTAATAAATGTTGTTTTACCTGCCCCCAGATCTCCGTAGAAAACAAAGATTTTATCATCAGCATGTGTGTCAATCAGAGAGGCAGCAATTAGATCCAGATCCTCTGCTTTTTTTGCAACAAACTTTCTCTGCATACCCGGCCATTTTACTTCTTTCTGGGGCGTAATATTACAAACGGAATCAGCATTTCTTCCATTGAAATACCTCCATGCTGAAATGTTCCTTTATAATAGCGGATGTAATAATTCATATTTTTGGGATAAATGAGATATTGTTTTTCCCTGGCAAAAACAAAGGTAGAAGTAATATGGTCTTTTGGCAGATGAATCTGTTCCGGCTGACGAACTGAAAAAACTTCTTTGGGGTTATAGTTTAAATTTCTGCCCAGTTTATAGCGCAGGTTTGTAGTTGTATCCCGGTCTCCGATAATTTTCACAGGGGTATCCACATCAATACTTCCGTGGTCGGTTGTGATACATAAACTGATATCTTTCTCTGAAAGCAAGCGTATCAGGGGATACATGTAGGAATGCTCAAACCATGTACGTGCAAGAGCCCGGAAAGCCTTTTCATCCTTGGTCAATTCCCGGATCATGTCCATTTCGGTACGGGCATGAGAAAGCATGTCCACAAAATTATATACCAGTACAATCAGGTCGTTTTGTAGCAAATTAGGCAAATCATCCAGGACTTTTTTCCCATCTGTCTGATTAAGTATTTTACGGAAGATATACCTTATATCCAATGCTTCCCGTTTGATCTGTTTTGCCAGCAACTCTTTCTCAAATTCATTTTTATGTCCTTCTTCCTCATCAAAACGCCAATATTGAGGGAACAGTTGTTGAATTTCCAGAGGCATCAATCCTGCAAACATGGCATTTCTGGCATATTGTGTTACTGTAGGCAAAATACTGCAGAAGATTTCTTCTTTTTCCAGTAAAAAATATTCTTTGATCAGATCATATAGTATTTTCCACTGGTCAAAACGCAGATTATCCACCACGATAACCACTGTTTTCAAACCTTTTTTTACCTCGGGGAAAACCCACTTCCTGAAAACTTGCGGAGACAAAACAGGTTTTGTTTTTTCCTTAAACCAGGAAAGATAATTTCGCTGGATAAAACGGGCAAATTCTCTGTTGGCTTCTGCCTTTTGATTTGCAAGGATATTTGTCATTTGCTCAGATTCTGTATTTGCAAGTTCCAAGTCCCAATATATCAGTCTTTTGTATATCCAGACCCAATCACTAAATGATCCGGCAGCTATAATTTTCTGCGTGAGATTCATAAATTCTGTCTGGTATTTTGATACTGAGTGTGCCTCCAGGATTTTATTTTGTTCCGTTAATTTTTTTAGTGTAAGCAACAATTGCTGGGGCCTGACCGGTTTAATCAGATAATCGGCAATTTTCGATCCGATGGCCTGTTCCATAAGATCTTCTTCTTCACTTTTGGTAATCATTACCACTGGTAATTCAGGAATCCTTTCCTTTATCTGTGCAAGTGTTTCTAAACCGCTCAATCCCGGCATCTGCTCATCAATTAAAACCACATCATACAGGTTCTCTCTGACTTTTTCCACAGCATCTACCCCGTTGGTTACCGTATCTACATCATATCCCTTGTCTTTGAGAAAAATAACCTGTGAACGCAGTAGATCAATTTCATCATCTATCCATAAAATATTGATATTTTTCATTCATTTCTGAATTTTCAATGTATAATCAGGATCGTAAAAGTTACCGAAGATAATATTTTTTATAAAAAACCAGGTAAGAAGGGAGTGATTTATTTTTCAAAAAAACTTCAAAATTTGTTTTGGAAAAAAGACAGTCCACAATTCCCTGTTGTTGAAGAAATTTCCCCAAACCATTATAAGAATTGAACCCATGGAGGTAATTCAGTGCTTTATTGTACTTTCCAACGCTACGGATCATCACTACAACCGTATCATGGTATATGTCTCTGTTTACTTTCACCTCAAAATCAGTCTGAGGATACCGGTCTGTATTGTAATTAATAATTTCAAATTTTAATTGATTGATATTTATTTGGTTGCCAGAAATAAAAAGAGTCATCAGATGGTTCTCATTCTCGCTAAAATGATAGATTACATTGGCGATTTTCTCAATTTCTTCCTGTTTTAGTATCGGATGTTGTTTATTCAGGTAACTGATTAAACTTTTGGCACGGGAAACAATTTGTTTGTCTTTAGCCGAATCAACCACCATTTTCAAAGCATTTTTAAAGGTGTGGGGATCACTTACTTTTCCTAATGATACCGCTCTGAGAAACATATATTTTGATTTCAGATCATCTACTACGGTTCCCCGCAAGGCCAGGTCACATTTCTTAATAACCTGTTCATAGTTGCCTGCATTAAAAAGATGATATACCTCTTCGTAACTTTTCTCTTCCCGTATTTTCTGCTCGTTGAGTTTTTGCAAATAGAGCGGGTCACTCAAGATTTTAGCCTCCTTACTATCAGGGAATTTACTGATAATAAGATTTTTATATTTTTCAGAAAGATTCTTCCGGACTGTTTTTTTATACAGTTGATACAAGTTATAATAAGCTGCCAGCAGATAGGAACTTTCAGGATAGTCTTTAACCAATCGTTCCAGGTTGCTGATGGCTTTTTCATCATCTTTCAGTTCATCACTGAAAATCAAAGAAGATTCGAACAAACCTTCCTGGATGCGTTTATTGGAAACTACCATCATAGAGTCATTCAACGGAATTTGTCGAAGATAATAGCTGCGGTTTTTTTTATTACTTTTTTGAATTTTTTGAATAATTTGTTCATTGGACAATGTGTCTTCCGGAGTGGCATTCGTTTCAAAAGATATGGTTGCTTTATTTTTTCTCCTCCAGTTATCTTCAAGTTTACGATTCCCCCATCTTCTTTTGAATTCACTACGGCCAAAACCAAGGGCTGTGGGATTATAAAAATACCATTTACCACTGTGGTTCATCTCTGTCTGGTAACGCATTTCTGTCTGCAAGGCCATTCCCGGAGAATAGGTCTGTGTCATGTTTTGTTCCGCCTCTTTTCTTTCCTGTTCTTTAACTTGTTCGATGATTTTGTCAATGATAACCAACCGTTCTTTTTTTGGCATGGCTGCCAAATGTTGTAAACTGTCCTGCAGTGTAATTTCTTCCGTATAACGTACTAATCCGTTTAAGCTATTGCTTTTGTTTTTGAACGCTGAAAAGCCGGGATAATTTGCCGGAAGCACTGTCACTGTGCTATCATAATATATTTGTGCATTTTTATAGTCATTCCGGTTAAAATATAAATCTGCAATGGAAAGGAATGACAGTCCTTTTTGTAAATCATTAGATACTGAAAAAAGTGTTGATTTTTTAAAATAATCAATAGCCTGATTTTCCTTTCCTTCTTTCAACGCAATTTTTCCAAAAGCATAATAAATTTGATCCCTGTATTCTTTGTTTTTCGTATCCCGTAAAAGTTTCCGAAGGTCTTTTTTTATCTCTTTTAGATTATTCGAAGCAGATTCTGTATCTTCCGCTATCCGGATATGTGCGTTGAAAGCCATTTCATAGGGGGGATTCAGGTGGAACACTTTCTTGAACCAGGCGATGGCATTGTTGTGGTCTTCTGTTTCTTCGTACAACTGACCTAACAGGAATGCAAACCGTGCCCTTTCGTTTTTCTTTTTATTGAATTCAAATACTTTCCGTAATTCGGGCAAAGCCAAGGTTATTTTCTTCTGTAGCAGATAATGATTTGCCAATACAGCATGGTATTCCGCTATCAGCGAAGAAGGAATATCTTTCTCCTGATTTTTTAATTTTGTCAGGATATCCTCAGCATAGCGAAAGTTATTGGTGCGGTCATAGGTTTTTATAATCCAAAGGCGGGCTTCAAAATTTACAATTTGGTCAGGATAATTGGTATTAATGATATAATTGAATGAGGTCAGGGCCGATTCAAGATCATTTTTCATATACTGAGCCTTTCCCATCAATAGATAACTGTCGTCCACCCATTTGTTATATTCCGGCAGATTGAAGAATTCTTTATCTTTTTCTGTCAGCCTGGAACTTTTTTGTTTGGGTTTGGCCGTAATCGAGTGATAGGTAATCAGTTTAGATACTTTCTTTATCACCCGATCCATCTCGGGAGATAGGACATTGGCCGTTTCTTTTTTGTCAATAGGAAAAACAGGCAGGAGTTTGTTATAATTCAGGTGTAATTGTTTTCTGGCTTTTCGAATTCCGCTTTTATAACTTTCACGGGCGTTGAAAAAGATATTATAATGAGAAGTTAGGTTGTGATAAGCCCGCGATGCTCCGGTATTTTTTTGAACAGAACAGCCTGCGTTTATCAACAACAAAACAAGAAATAAAGAATAGAATATCTTTCTTACCAATGTCAGCAGCTTTTCTCAAACAAACAGCAAAACTAAAAAAATAGTATTTCTCCGGCTCATTTTTTGTAAATAATTTACACTTATTACCGGGGGGAAAAGCCATACAGGTGAAAGAAATCAGAGATTTATGGCTTCGAGTTTCTTAATCTGTGAGACTTCTTTTATTACTGCCTGTTCAATCCCTGCCAATGTTTGTTTTCGGTACGGGCAATTTTTACATGCACCCAACAACTTCACTTTAACGATACCCTCAGGCGTTATTTCAATTAACTTAATATCTCCGCCGTCAGCCTGAAGGTATGCACGCATACGGTTAATGACGGTCGATACTTTGTTTTGTATTTGTATATTTACCTCGTTATGAGGTTCCATCTTGTTGTCAGGTCTCATCCCCTAATGATTGATAATTACTCTTTCGGTCGGAGGTACTTCTTTATTCCGTTTATCCACCTGTTCCACGACATGAGTGGACAGCTCTCTGAAAATTTGTGCCAGCATAGTATTCTCATCTAAAGCAACAGGGGTTCCATTATCACCGCTTTCACGGATCTTTTGCACAATAGGTATGCTGGATAGTATAGGAAGATTATATTTAGTAGCCAGTTTTTCAGCACCCCCCTCACCAAAAATGTAATATTTTTTATCCGGCAACTCTTCTGGTGTAAACCAAGCCATGTTTTCTACAAGTCCCAGGACCGGGACATTGATTTTTTCACTACGAAACATAGCAATTCCCCTGATGGCATCAGCCAGTGCAACATCCTGGGGAGTGCTGACAATTACTGCTCCGGTAACGGGGATTTCCTGCACCATGGTCAAATGGATATCACTGGTTCCGGGAGGCATATCTACCACAAGATAATCCAGTTCGCCCCAATCTCCTTGTTGAAGTAATTGTTTCAGGGCATTGGTAGCCATTGGCCCACGCCATACCAGCGCGTCATCTACATCAATAAAAAAGCCAATGGATAATATCTTCAGGCCATATTTTTCAACCGGTATGATCATGTCAATGCCATTTACTTTATGTACTTTCGGCATGGTCCCTTCGAGATGCATCATTTTGGGCACTGATGGTCCGAAAATATCAGCATCAAGTAACCCCGTTTTCCATCCTGTCAATGACAAAGCCACCGCCAGATTGGCTGCTACCATAGATTTTCCGACACCTCCCTTTCCGGAAGCTACCACCACTACATTCTTGACTCCAGGTAAAACTTCAGGTTCTGTTTTTAAAGAGCCTATTTTTACCGGAACGGTAATCAGCACCCCTACATCCTCTCCAAACGCTCTCTTTAGCTGACGATCACATAATTTTTTAATCGAATTAAAAAACGGATCATTTGGTTTTGGTAAAGACAGCGTAAAAATCACCTGTCTTCCATCAATACGTAAATTTTCAACCATGTTTGAAGACACAATATCTCCGGCCGTTTCAGGATGTTTAATTTTCTTTAATACATCCAATACTTTGTCTTTTGTTAATATCATCATTTTGTATTATTTGATCTGTAACAAAATAAATTATCTTTATTTAATTTAAATAAATAAGATGCAAATATAAGGATTCTTTAAAGAGTATGATTTTATTTTTTGATTTTTTCTGCAGGATCCCAAAATAATTCACTGAAGCGGAGGACTTTATCTTTAACTATTTCTATTCCTTCATTTTCGAGTAATTGTTTCATGGTGTCTTCAAAACCAAAATAATGTTTTCCGGTGAGCATTCCCTGTCGGTTAGTCACCCGGTGAGCGGGAATAAATTTACCGGAACGAAACGACTGGTTCAGTGCCCATCCTACTGCAAGGGCAGAACGGCCTGTCCCTAAAAAACGGGCAATAGCGCCATATGTAGTAACGCGTCCGTAGGGTATCTGCAGGACAACCTCATAAACTTTTTCGAAGAAATCTTTATCTTTCATAAGGAGGGTTCTTTAGGGAGATGTTTTGAGGAATAAAACGCAGGTAACAGATTGGCTTCCCCTGCTCCAGAAATTTACTTTCATAAAATGTTTTGATCTCAAAAATCACGTCCGTTTTCTTTTTACCATACAGATCTGTTGTGTATTCTTCAATAGAAAAGTGATTCAGGCGAATTACTTCAAGTGTATATTCATAGAAATCGGTATTATCAGTCTTGAGGTGGATAACTCCGCCGGTTTTCAGGATCGTTTGGTAAATCTCGAGAAACTGCCGGTGTGTTAGTCTTTTCTTTTCCCGTCGTTTACCTGGTTGTGGATCGGGGAAAGTAATCCAGATTTCCGAGATTTCATGTTTACTGAAGAAAGACTGTAAAAACTCTATCCTGGTGCGGAGGAAAGCGACATTCTTCAGTCTCTTGTCTCTGGCTGTGACAGCCCCGCGCCACATCCTGGCCCCTTTGATATCCATTCCGATAAAATTTTTATCCGGAAAACGTTCAGCCAGGCCCACAGTATATTCTCCTTTTCCGCACCCAAGTTCCAGCACTATCGGATGATCATTATGGAAAAAATCTTTTCCCCAGTATCCTTTCAGGAAGAAATCCTTTTTATATACGTTATCAAAAGCGGGCTGGATAACAAAATCCATTTGTTCCATCTCAGCCCAACGGGCAAGCTTATTTTTTCCCACCTGTATTTGTTTTCAACCGTTCAACACGTATTCCCACATCCCGGATCCCTTTTAGATTTGTCCGCATGCCCTGGGTAATATTAAAGAGATAAATTCCGGGATAAGGAAACCGTATGTTCTGCTTATAAGGGAATCTGATAAAATACATATCTCCAAGGCCCCGGCCCAGCCATCTTCCTCTTTGATCAGCCAGAATATAATTAACTGTATCCGTTAATGTATTTCCTGAAGGGGAAGTGACATGAACAAATAAATAAATATTGCTGTATGGATATTTTGAATAATTCCGGATGTTTATATATATGGAATGAGAAGAGACTGTATCCTTAACAGGTACTTTAAACCGGATAACATCTTTCATTTTCCAGGTATGTCCGGGAATCTCTTTATTTTTCTCAAACACGCTGTTCGGGTCACAGGCCGTAAGCAATAACATCCAGACAACGGTGCCCGCAAGAACGAAAGCCGATGTTCTAAAAAATGTTTTTTTCTTTTTTGTATGGGTACAACTGTGCCTCATCCCTGAATGATCTTATCTATGGTGTTTATGGTTTTTGTTCGTTTTTCTTTTTTTCTTTTTCTTCGACGACTTTTTATCAAAACGGGTCAGGCTATCCTGTCCAACAACATTTTCAAAGCTCAGAAAAGCCCCGGACACTTTTTCATGAGAATGAATATTTATCAGTTTGTCCGGTTTTTTTCCTTCTTTGTTCATCTGCTGAATTTTCAGTACTCTTTCCACAGGGGCAGCCACAAGATTTACAGAAGAGTTGGGATCAGATGAATACCACATCATTCTTTTAAAAACGTCTGTTTTCTGATGATAATAATTTCCCTCCATTGTTTCCAGCACTATGTCGGCTCTTGGAAAAGTTTTCTGTTCATTCAAATAAACATCCAGTTCATAATTCAGACAACATTTTAATTTTCCACACTGTCCTGCCAGTTTCAGGGGATTCAGGGACAGTTCCTGATATTTTGCCGCACTGGTAGAGACAGAGACAAATTTATTCATCCAGGACGCACAACAGAGTTCACGGCCACAGGAGCCAATGCCCCCGATACGTCCTGCTTCCTGGCGGGCACCTATCTGTCGCATCTCTATGCGAACCCGGAATTCTTCAGCAAGGACTTTGATTAATCCCCTGAAGTCAACTCTTTCATCCGCTATATAGTAAAAGATGGCTTTTGTTTTATCTCCCTGGTATTCCACATCTCCGATCTTCATGTTGAGGTTCAGTCCGGACGCAATCTTCCTGGATTTCAGCATTGTATCATGTTCGAGGTTGATGGCTTCTTCCCATTTCTTAATATCTACAGGCTTGGCTTTCCGGTAAACTTTTTTAAACTCGGCGTTCTCGTAATCTGTTTTCTCATTTTGTAAGCGCCTAACAGCCAATGCTCCTGTAAGAGTTACGATACCTATATCATGACCCGGAGATGCTTCCACTGCTACAATATCTCCTTTTCTCAGTTTCAGTCGATTAACATTGCGGTATATCCCTTTCCGGGTATTTTTAAAATGAACTTCCACCAGATCACTTGCAAAAGTATCGGATGGTATATCTTTCAGCCAGTCATAGGATGTCAGCTTACAGCAAATGTCCGTGTGATAAGCACGTTGGGTTTGTTTGCTCAGGAAACATCCGCGACCTTCCAGATTTTTTTTCTCCATAGCTTTTAAAATTTACCTGTCCGTGTTTCCACGTTACACAGGTGAGATATATTATATATTTTCCTGAAGTAACAAAATTAAACTATTTTTTTAACAGTTTGTTTATCTGCAGAGACACATCCAGGAAAACAAGTTTAGCATATGTATTTCCAGCAATATGATCATAAGCTAAATTTAGTTGTGCATAGAATGTCTCCATATTATCAGGATGAATAAAATTGGAGAATTTTTTTGAGAACTCATATTCTTCCATAGTCATCCTGATCATTCTTTGTGATGGTGGCAGAATATGTAACATCATATTTTCCCGTAGGATATTCAATACGTACTTTAGAAAAGTTTTTTGTTTTTCTCTACCCAGGGAAGCTATTTCATCTACCCATGCCATTAGTTTAGGCATGTTCAGTGCATAAGCCAGCCTCATCCAGCGGATGAAAAGCTGGAGAAATATGTTTTCTTCATCCCTGTTCCGGATCAATTGTAACGCTTTCTGCATATTGCCATCAGCTCTCTGCATCGTCCTGTCCAATTCTTCCCCCATCAAATGATAATGTTCCGTTAAAAATGTCCTCATATTTTCTTCATCTATTTTAGGGATCTTTAAGGCCTGACATCTTGACAGAATGGTTGGCAGAACCTGCTCAGGTTCAATGGAGACAAAAAGAAAAACGGTTTTTTGAGGGGGTTCCTCTATCAACTTCAATAATTTATTGGCAGCACTTATATGCATTTTCTCAGGAAGCCACTGAATCAAAACCTTGTACTCCGATTCGAAAGCCTTAAAATTAATCTTACGGATAATCTCATCGCTTTCTTCCGTATATATCATTCCCTGCTTATTCTCAACTCCCATTTTTTCATACCATTGACCGGGCCCGATGTAAGGGTTCTCCCGTATGATCTCCCGCCACTTTTCTATTTGCAGTGTACTTCGTGCATCTTTTGCAGTAATCCCAGATTTTACAACAGGATAGGAATAAAGAATATCCGGATGAATCATCTCTTCTGATTTAATACAGGAAGCACATTTTCCGCAAGCATCATTTTCCTCACGTTCCATGCAGGTAATAAACTGGGCATAAGCCAAAGCCATGGCCAGGGCCGCCGACCCTTCTTCTCCATAAAACAACTGGGCATGACTGACCCTGTTTTCACGAACGGTCTGCGCCAGTCGTTTTTTAATATTCTCAAGCCCGGGTATATCTTTAAAAAGCATAATCTCTATTTATAAACGAACAAAAATAGACAAAAATTTACCGCTCCCTGCAAAAATCATTTTTCCGGGCGTCAGAAGTTTTTATTTTTGTAACGGATTTTATTGCAAACACCTTAAAAAAACATATAAAATGAAAAATATTGATAATTACGATTTTAAAGGGAAAAGAGTGCTGGTCCGTGTTGACTTTAATGTCCCGCTCAATAACACTTTTCAGATTGCAGATGATACCCGCATCAAGGCAGCCTTACCTACTATCCTTAAAATTATTGATGGCGGAGGTATTCCCATTCTTATGTCACATCTCGGACGTCCCAAAGATGCTTACGATGAAAAATATTCTTTGAGACATCTTGTACCGCATCTCTCTAAGTTGCTTGGCAGAGGAGTGAAGTTTGCTTCCGACTGTGTGGGTCCCGAAACAGAAAGACTGGTACAGGAACTAAATCCCGGAGATGTTCTTTTACTAGAAAATCTACGTTTTCATGCAGGGGAGAAAAAGGGAGACACAGGTTTTGCCTCTCAACTGGCCAGGCTGGCTGATGTGTATGTAAATGATGCATTCGGAACGGCTCACCGGGCGCATGCTTCTACTACGACCGTTGCCGGATTTTTTTCAGAAGATAAAATGTTCGGATATCTGGTTGAGAATGAGTTGAAACATATGGATAAGGTACTGAATGATCCCCGGCATCCGTTTACTGCTATCATGGGGGGAGCCAAGGTGTCTGATAAAATCCTTATCATTGAAAACCTGCTGAAACGGGTTGACAATCTGATCATCGGCGGGGGAATGGTTTATACCTTTATTAAGGCCCGGGGTGGAGAAATAGGTAACTCCCTGGTAGAGGATGATAAACTGGACCTGGCACTCGAACTGCTGAGGAAAGCCAAAGAAAAAAATGTACAAGTTTTTCTGCCGGGGGATAACGTCGTTGCTGATTCTTTCAGCAATGACGCAAAAACACAGATTACTCCTACCAATGAAGTCCCCGATGGATGGATGGGTCTGGATATAGGATCCGAAGCTATTGAATCCTTTAAAAAAGTGATCATAGATTCAAAAACCATCCTTTGGAACGGGCCCATGGGTGTTTTTGAAATGCAAAAATTTGCTGAAGGTACCAAACAGGTGGCTTTGGCTGTAGCCGATGCCACAACAACAGGAGCTTTCAGTCTGGTCGGAGGCGGTGATTCGGTGGCCGCTGTCAATAAATATAACCTTAAAGATAAAATGGGCTATGTATCTACAGGAGGGGGTGCTATGATGGAGTATATGGAAGGAAAAGAACTTCCGGGGATCAGGGCCATCAGGGGATAGCCCTTGAAACAATTGAAGAAAACATCTTTTTTAACAATCCGCTGTATTCGGGGAATTTTATATTCATCAAGAGCCCTGTCTTCCATATCCCTTAAAAATTTGTAATTTCGCCGGAAACAACAGGATATGAAATATCCGCTTCATCCGGTGTGGAAAATACTTCTTTTTCCTTTTTCTTTTTTATATGGGTTGACTGTGGGCGTCAGAAATATGCTGTATGATATAGATTTATTATCTGTACACGAGTTTGATCTTCCTGTTATTTCTGTTGGGAATATTACAGTGGGAGGTACCGGGAAGACACCACATGTTGAATATCTCATCCGGTTGTTAAGAAGCAACTCCCATGTGGCTGTATTGAGTCGTGGATACAAAAGAAAAACAAGAGGGTTTGTTACAGCCGGAGAGAAAACCACCGTATATGAAATAGGAGATGAACCATTCCAGATACATAAGAAATTTCCGGAAATAACCGTAATTGTGGATGAAAAAAGGGCAAGGGCGTTAAAAAAGATTGAGGAAGAGAGGGAAGACATCCAGGTGGTTCTGCTGGACGATGCTTTTCAGCACAGGCCCGTAAAACCGGGATTATCTGTTCTATTGATAGATTATAACATTTGCTTGTCTAAAGAATTGTATCTTCCGGCCGGACGAATGCGCGAGAGTAGGCATGAAAAAAAAAGAGCAGATATTGTCCTCTTTACAAAGTGTCCGGAAACACTGAAGCCTATCGAGGAAAGAATACGTGTAAAACAGTTTAATCCATATCCTTATCAACATGTTTATTTTACAAAGGTTGTGTATGGGAATCCTGTACCGGTATTTTCAAAGGGGACGGAGGAATGGTCAATGGAAAAACTGGTGGATAATTATCAGGCCCCGGTATTGGTTGTGACCGGAATAGCCAGTCCGGATTCGTTTCTGCAACACATAAAAAAATACGCAAAGAATGCAGAGATTTTATCATTTTCTGATCATTACCGGTTTAAGAAAAAAGATATAGAAAAGATTGGGAAGATATTGGAAAAGATGCCCGGTGAGCGAAAGAGTATTCTGACCACCGAAAAAGATGCCATGAGATTAGCCGGATTTTATGATTTTAAGTTTCCATTTGAGGAGAGGTGGTTTTATATTCCGATTGAAGTAGTTATGTTACAAAAATCAGAAAAGGAAGATTTTGAAAATCAAATTATAAAGTATGTTAGAGACAATCAGAGATACCACCGATTTCATAAAGAATAATATTCATATTTCCCCGGAAGTAGGAATTATCCTTGGCACAGGGCTTGGCGGTCTGGCTCGTGAAATTGAGATAGAACGGGAGTTGTCTTATAAAGATATTCCTCATTTTCCGATATCAACAGTAGAAGGTCATAACGGAAAACTATTCTTTGGGCGGTTGGGAGGAAAACCTGTTGTCGCTATGCAGGGGAGGTTTCATTATTATGAAGGGTATCCGATGCAGCAGATTATCTTTCCGGTTCGGGTGATGAAATTTCTTGGGATAAAGTATCTGTTCCTTTCCAATGCCAGCGGAGGAGTCAACCCTGATTTTGAAGTAGGTGATCTGATGATTATTACAGACCATATTAATTTACTCCCTAACCCGTTGATTGGATCATATTATCCTGAATTTGGCATCCGTTTTCCGGATATGAGTAATACTTATTCTCCGGCGCTGATTCATCTGGCGGAAGAAATAGCCCGGGAAAATAAATTTTCTATAGAAAAAGGAGTATATACTGCCACTACCGGGCCTACTTATGAAACGCCTGCAGAATATAGATATTTTCGTACGATCGGCTCGGATGCGGTAGGCATGTCCACCGTGTCGGAGACCATTGCTGCCCATCAAATGGGGATTCCCTGTTTTGCCATTTCTATTATTACCGATTTGGGAGTGCCGGGAAAAATAGAAAAGATCACCCATGAAGAGGTTCAGCGTGTGGCTGCTTGGGCAGAAAAGAAAATGACGTTGATCATAAAATCGATGATTGAACAGCTATAAGAGACCGAAGGGATGGCAGATAGAATTTTCAGGCCGGGACAAATTATTTCCATCTCTTTTGCTCATTTGACCCACGATATCTATTCTTCTTTTCTGGCACCTATTCTGCCGTTGCTTGTAGATAAGTTTTCTCTTTCCTATTCTCTGGCCGGTTCGCTGTCTATCTACCAGCGGTTGCCGGCATTAATGAATCCCCTGGTGGGGGTGCTGGCAGAAAAAGTAAAAAGTCACTATTTTGTAATTGTTGCTCCTGCAGTTACTACCGTGGCTATGAGTCTTTTGGGAGTAGCCCCGGGGTATGCTTTCCTGGCTGTTCTTTTGCTGGTTGCTGGTACCAGTTCTACTTTTTTTCATGTACCGGCGCCGGTGATGATTCGAAGTTATTCGGGAGATCGCGTGGGAAAAGGAATGAGCTGGTTTATGTTGGGGGGAGAACTGGCCCGCACTCTCGGTCCTTTGATTATTGTAGGTGCTGTTAATCTTATCAGTCTGGAAGGGACCTATAAATTAATTCCTTTCGGATTACTGGCTTCTGTTGTATTATTTGTGAAGCTGAAGGATGTCCCTGTAGAAAAAAAATATGAACGGAAAGCTGATAATATCTCTTATTCTGCCGTTTTTGCACTTCCGGCTGCATATTTTGCGTGGAGATTACCGGGGAATAAAGGTCCGGAAAGGAGTTAACCTTTTCGCCATGTGAGAACGCAGGTTCTTTTAAAAGTATGTACTTCTCCTTTTAAATTAAATACTTTCAAGTAGATCAAATAGATGCCTGACAGCGGTTTTTTTCTTTCGCTATTCAGACCGTCCCAGACAATTTCCCCTTCTTTGCCTAAAAGTAAATTGTTGGCCAGAGTCCGGATAATCAGGCCGTTTGCATCAAACACCAGCACGGTAGCCACATACCCTCCCTGGTCGAAATGGTAGTGTATATGAAGCAAGTCGTGATAGCCGTCATTGTCAGGAGAGATAATCTCAGGTTCGGTCGTGATACGATTGGTTCCTCCCGGTTCGGCACTGTATTGGGAATTTTGTAATCCCGGAGTCCCATATCCGGCATCTGCGGCGGCAGAATGCCAGTTCAGCCGGTCTTGTGTCGGGCTGTTATAATTGATCCGTTCCAGTGTAACCCCTTCGGTCTTCCGGAGTAACGGAAACTGCATATCGTCTTCGTAATGGAACTCATCCATTACACTCATTTTTTTGTCAATCAGTAATATATTTCCATGATCATCCGGCAACGCAGGCATCCTGTCAATTTTTATAAAAGCATGTTTATCCAATGTGACAAACTCACTTTGTATAAAAGCAGGAGCAGGGGTGATCACACGGTATTGTCCCGGAAATAAAAGACGGGGTTCATCGCTTATCCGATAAATATCTTTCAGGCCATAAGTCTGTTGATCGCGACAAGCTAATAAAAGCGAATGGAGATCAATGACTTTTTCGGAACGGTTATATATTTCAACGAAATCTGCACCGTCGGGTGGGGGATTGTAGAGTATTTCATTGATAACTATGTCAAGGCTATCGGCAGGAATAGCATGTGCCACCTGGTAATGATTGGCGGTGATAATATGGTTCCCGGAACAGTCGGTAAGTTTTTTTGACAGGGACAGGATATAATAAATTCCCTTCCGGAAAGATCTCTTGAAGATTAATTGTTCCGTAAGGTAGTCAGGCGGATGTAATAGGACGGAAGCGGGATGTTCCATACCGTGGTCCATCTGGTAATTGTTGGGATCGGATGCGGAAACAGGATCATATGATTCTGAAAAACGGATAAAAAGCGTTGAGTCATTCAAAAAGTACAGGTTTGATATTTCAGCGGGAGTGAAGTTGGGATTATCAGCAAATACTGTATTTTTTGTGCCGGGGGATCCGCCCGGATAGCTTTTGGCTGCCCGCCAGTTTTCTTCACGCGGACAAGGGTGGTCAGGATCCATTTGCTCGAGGGACCATCCTCCCTCAGATTTGGATAAATCATGGTACCAGTCGGGGTTGTAAGTGATATAAGATATTGTCCTGTGGTATTTATCAAATAGTGTTAAGGCCATTCCATCGTTGGACAGGGGAGGCATAGAAGGAACCGGGATGACACGGCCATATACTTTAAGAAGGGGGATATCGGCAGCAGAGCAAAGGATGCTAAAAGTATGTGGGAGCATGTCAAATAAGGGCAGATATTTTTCTTTTTTCCCAAACTTAAAGATGCATCTGTCCAGCCAGATACGGGAATCTGTGGCATTATACAGTTCAATGTATTCGACCTCCGGAAGCCCCAGCGGAGGGGACGGATCTGCCATAATCTCATTGATTTGGATTTCCAGATAGTGGGGCAAATGATAACTTACTTGCCGGATAGAGCCGGTGAGCTGATTACCCGGGAAGTCTTTAATGCCCTGGATGTGTAAATGGTAGATGGTATCTTCGGATAAAGCTTCCGTGAAGTAAAGAATAACAGAATCCGGTGCTGTCTGTAGGAATGTGGTAGTATTTTCAAGATGATGATCCAATGAAAAAGTGGCTTCTCCCGATTTTACTGGCTCGGAAAAAAAAAGAGCCAGCCGGTTGGAATCAATAAAACGGTAGTCAGACAAAGAAGGGGGAATCGTATCCTTTATAAAAATGCCATCGATTGTAATATCATCTACCCATAACTTGCAATCCTGGGAAGATGAGTATTTATATGAGATGCCGAAATAATAAGCCGGGACCGTATCAGGATATGAGATTTCTCCCAGAAGTTGAAAAGACCGGTAGGTGAGGGTTGTGTCAATTTCTATTTCCCAGGTGCCTGTACTGTCACGGATAATACGCAAAGAGGCTGCCCGGGTACCTGTTTCTGTTTGCCAGTTGAAATCAGTGGAAAGAACCGTATTTATTTTTCCGTCTTTTATATGCCATAATTTCAAGAGGTCATCTGAGCCGTTAAAATTAACCCCTGCCACAAAGGCATTAACGGTTGTTCCCGGTTTCATAAATCCTGCGTTGCAATCGGCAACCAGAAAAACTGCCCAGTTATTGGCTGAGGAAGGGAGATATCCCTGTTTTATGGAAAACTGCCAGACTGTATTTCCTGCAGATAAGGAGAGGTCTCCCAGACGAAAGGAAATTTGATCCCTGCCTGCTTCCGGACGATCGTAAGTCTGTCTCAGCGAGTAGTTTCCTTTTAGTGGTTGTTCCGGCGAGGCAGCCCAATGTCCGGTTTCACTCTCTGTCCAGGTGGTTAGCTGTCCGCTTTCAAAATCTTCATGGATCTGGGCAAAAGACGACAGGGGAATAAAAATCAGTAATGATAAGACTGTTTTCATCCGGTGATAAAGAAAAAGGTTTAATTTAGCGCCTTGAAAAAGGATACCTGCATGACAACGATATGATCCTTGTCTGCAATGTAGATAAAATAATTTAGAAATGAAAGTAGCAGTCGTAGGGGGCACAGGTCTGGTCGGAAGAACAATGTTAAAAGTGCTCGAAGAAAGAAGTTTTCCTGTGGATGAGTTGATTCCTGTTGCCTCTGAAAAATCTGCAGGGAAAAAGGTTTCATTCCGGAATCATGAAATACCGGTGGTGACGATGGCAGAGGGATTGGCAAAGAGGCCGGATATGGCTTTATTTTCTGCAGGCGCATCTGTTTCAAAAGAAAAAGCTCCGTTGTTTGTCAAACAGGGGGCGGTAGTTATTGATAATTCATCTGCCTGGAGAATGGATCCTGAAGTACCTTTGGTAGTTCCCGAAATTAACGGAGACATTCTTACCCGGGAGCATAAAATTATTGCCAACCCAAATTGTTCCACCATACAGATGGTCATGGTACTGGCCCCTCTGCATCGCGAATACAAAATAAAACGTATTGTGGTTTCTACTTATCAATCAGTTACGGGTACCGGCAAGATGGCCGTGGATCAGTTAGAGAATGAAAGAAAAGGGATTGATGGTCCGAAAGCTTATCCCCATTCAATCGATAAAAACTGCATTCCACATTGTGATGTTTTTCTGGAGAACGGGTACACCAAAGAAGAAATAAAGCTTGTAGATGAAACCAGGAAGATCTTGGACGAAAAAAATTTAAAGATTACTGCTACGGCTGTCAGGGTACCTGTTGTGGGAGGTCACTCAGAATCTGTGAATATCCAGTTCAAGAACCGTTTTGAGATAGATGATGTCTATTTACATCTCCGCAGATTTTCCGGTGTCGTGGTACTCGATGATCCATTGAAGAATGAATATCCCATGCCCCTGCAGGCAAAGGGTCATGATGATGTTTTTGTCGGGAGGATACGAAAGGATTTCTCAAAAAAGAAAGCATTAAACCTTTGGATTGTCGCGGACAACCTGCGGAAAGGGGCTGCAACCAATGCGGTTCAGATCGCTGAGCATCTGTTAAGCCACCACCTAATATAGAAAGTCATCATAGGGATACCGACGGGTATGGATCCTGACGGCTTCCCGGTAGATTAATTCCTTGAGAATGTCGAGGTTCCATTTTTTGGTAGCTGAGATAAACACCACCGGGATGTCGGCATTCGCCATCCATGTTTTTTCCAATTCTTCGAGTGTCCTGTTTTTTTTGGTAGGCGGGGTTAAGTCATTTTCTTCCTTCGGAATAAACCGGTAAGCATCCGTCTTGTTAAAGACGAGGATTTGTGGTTTGGTTGCAGCCCCCAGTCCCTCAAGTGTTTGTTTTACTATCTTTATCTGTTCTTCGAAAGAAGGATGAGAAATATCTACTATATGTAAAAGCAGGTCGGCTTCACGGACTTCATCCAGGGTCGATTTGAACGATTCGACCAGATGATGTGGAAGTTTACGGATGAAACCCACGGTGTCGGAAAGCAAAAATTTCAGGTTATGGATAACTACTCTCCGAACGGTCGTATCCAATGTGGCGAACAGCTTATCTTCTTCCTTTACGCTTGATTTACTCAGAACATTCATCAGGGTGGATTTGCCTACATTGGTATATCCTATCAGGGAAACGCGTACCAGTTTTCCGCGATTTTTTCGTTGGATGATCATCCGTTTGTCGATGCGGCTTAATTCTTCTTTGAGACGGGAGATTCTGTCTCTGACAATTCGTCTGTCGGTTTCTATTTCACGTTCTCCCGGTCCACGGAGCCCAATACCTCCTCTTTGCCGTTCCAGATGAGTCCACATACCGGTGAGACGGGGTAACAGGTGCTGGTATTGAGCCAATTCTACCTGTGCCCGTGCCTGAGCGGTTTTGGCCCGACGCGCAAAAATATCCAGAATCAGATCGGTACGATCCAGAATTCTGCATTTCAGCATGTTCTCAATATTCCGGATCTGAGCAGGAGAAAGTTCTTCATCAAAGATCGCCAGATCAATTTTCTGTTGTTTTAAAAACTCCTTTATTTCTTCAAGTTTCCCTTTTCCGACAAATGTTTTCGGGTTGACTTGCTCAAATTTCTGAACGAACCTCCTGACAGGCTGGCATCCGGCCGTTTCTGCAAGAAAAGACAGTTCGTTTAAATAATCTTCAACCTCCCGGGTGGATTGTCCCGGGAAATGGATGCCTATTAATATAGATTTTTCGATTTGGTCTTCAACGTGTGGCATTGCCATTTAGCAAATCGGAATTGCTTCTGTTAATAGATATACCGTCGATCCTGTAAGAGGACCTGCCGGATAGCCTGTTTCAGAGATTCGTTGCAACGCATGATCATTTCTCCGTCAGAGGGAAAAGGGACTTTTTTGTTAGAAAGTAGTTGCCTGTCTCCGGTAGGGAGAGCATTTACATCTCCAACTGCTCTGGCTGACAGATAATGAAAATGGCTGTTTGCTCCCATCGGGTCTTTTTTCAACAATTTCAACGGTTGTAAAGAGTAAATCTCAGTGTTGCCATTAATTTGAACGTTTTTCTGCTGAATGGTTTTTATTAAGGTACAGGTAAGATTTTTGTATTTTTTTACTTTGATATCATTTCCCAGTGAATCTTTCAGGACATTCCCGTTTTTATCTAAAATATACTGCCATCCGTTCTCGACTCTTTTTTTAATCATTGTATCTTTTTCAGTTTGCAGATCAGGAGATACCATAATGTTATTCAGATTAACAGAAACCTGGTAATCATAAGTGACACTGTCATCAAGATTGCGGGTATAATATTCTACCCATTCGGTATTAAGTCTGGAAGGGTCTATGGCCAAAAGATCGTCTTTAAATTCGGATGATAATTTCAGGGAGGTATTATTTTGAATGACAATAAGTACTCTGCTTATTCCGTAATACCGGGAAGTGTTGATCAACTGGTCAATGTTTTGATAATCTCCCCAGTATTTCTTAACTTTAATAAATTCAGTGTATGCATTCCGGTAGGAGTTTTTATCTCCGTTACCCATTAATTTCTGTGCATGTGCGAAAAAATATTCGGCTGCTTTGTGTTGTGCTTCTATGATCTGAGAGTCATAATCCACGTAATCAAAATGAATGGTACGGTTACTTAATTTTAACGGCAGGATGGGTCTTATTTTAGATTGACGTTGCTTCATGGCCAGATAATGATTTAAAATCCGATCCCGGTTTTCCGGTTTTCCTTCCAGTTTAAGAAATTTGATTTGTTCCAGATCCTGTTCGTTTGCCAGCTTATAAGATTTTTCAAGTATCTGGATATCATTCGTGCTATTCGGATTTTTAACCAGTTTTTTCACAGCTTTGTTAATAGCTGCATCATAGTTTCCTTTTTCAAATTGTTTTTTTGATGAACCGCAGGAAGACAGTACCATCAATAGGAGAAATATATAGCTTATATGTCTCATAATGAATTAGTTAAGAGTCATTGTGGTTTGATTATATTTGTTGAAATTAAGAAAAAAATAAAGACCCACAAAAAACCCCGGTAAGAACCGGGGCTACATACTATTGAAGGACGAAAACAATAGGTATGGTATAAGCTACACGTACTGCTTTTCCACGTTGTTTCCCGGGGGCCCATTTCGGTGATGATTTTACAACACGGATAGCCTCGGCATCCAGAGCCGGGTCAACCCCGCGTACAACTTTTACATTATCTACAACGCCATTAGGTTCAACGACAAACTGGACATAAACGCGTCCGCTGATTCCATTTTCAGCAGCGATCTCAGGGTATTTTAGACGTTTGGAAACCCAGGCGCGAAAAGCATCTACTCCTTTTCCCTGGAAGCTGGGCATATCTTCCACGATAAAAAAGATTTGATCTCCACTATTGTCTTCTTCTTCCACATCATAATTAATTTGTTTTACCTCTGTGTTGACATCTGCTTCGAGGTCTTGAAGCTGAAGTTCATCCTGAAGGTTTACATCGTTATTAACGATTTGCAGTATTTCTGTCACTTTGGGAGGTTCCGGTGGTTTGGGTTTGGGCTTATCCTGTCGCGTGATCGGAATAATCTCCTGTTCAGCTTGTTCAGCCTGATTGGTTTCGTATTTATTCTTTTTAAAACCCGTACTGGTCCATTCAAAAGAAATTAATACTAATGCCAGCGCTACGATGAGTCCGATTTCGAAAAAGATACTCGAACTCTTTTCAAGATCAACATTGTCTGATTTTTTCTTTTCCATGGTTATAAATTCTTTTTGGGGTCTAAAAGTAGTGAAATAAACATTTAATATCAAAAAGGCAGGTTTTTTTTTCTATGAAACATGAAATATATAAAAAAACCCTGTTGCAAAAACAGGGTTTCTAATGTTTTTAACAGATAAACTATTGCAAGACAAAAACAATCGGTATGGTGTAAGCTACACGTACAGGTTTACCACGTTGTTTTCCGGGGGTCCATTTCGGCGATGATTTTACTACCCTTATGGCTTCAGTATCCAGGGCGGGATCTACACCACGTAAAACTTTTACATTGTCCACATGCCCGTCCGGCTCCACGACAAACTGTATATAGACTCTGCCACTGATCCCGTTTTCGGCGGCAATTTCCGGGTATTTAATATGTTGTGATACCCAGGTACGGAAAGAATTAACATCTTTTCCCTGAAAAGAAGGCATGTCCTCAACGATGAAGAAGATGTGTCCCTGGCCGGCATCTTCTTCTTCATCCACATCATAATTGATAGGTTTTACCTCTGTGTTAATATCAGCTTCAAGGTCTTGTAATTTAAGTTCATCCTGGAGATTTACATCGTTATTAACAATCTGCAGAATTTCTGTTACTTTGGGAGGTTCCGGTGGCTTGGGTTTGGGCTTTTCCTGTCGCGTGATCGGAATGATCTCCTGTTCCGCCTGCTCTGTCTGATTAACTTCATATTCATTGGTTTTAAATCCTGTACTTGTCCATTCAAAAGAAATTAATATTAAAGCCAGAGCTACGATGAGTCCGATTTCGAAAAAGATACCCGAACTCTTTTCAAGATCAACTTTGTCTGATTTTTTCTTTTCCATGGCCTTAATTTTTTGTTGTTATATATTTTCATAAATCCCTGCTTCTCAAAATACTAACTACAAAAAATGAACCAATCCGACATAAAATAACAGAAAAAAACTTTTTTTAAAAAATCACAGGCAAAAAGAAGATTTTATTTATTTTTACACGGCAACATTTCCTTGGACATTTTTACCGGGGGCTTAGCTCAGTTGGCTAGAGCGTATGGCTGGCAGCCATAAGGTCAGGGGTTCGACTCCCCTAGCCTCCACTTTACTTTTTTTCAGCATCAAATATTTCTGAGAGATTTGGTCCGTTCTGATTAAAAAAAATATTCGGCACGGGAAAAATTATCCGAGTCTGAACATACAACCGGTATTTTTGTAGCATGATTTTTGAGAATTAATCAACATAGGATTTTATTTTACCTTATAATTATAAAGTGTTACTTTTATGTTGAATCATAAAAATATTGAATGATGAAAAAAATAACCGTGTTATATTTCGCAATGGTTCTGCAGGTATTCTGGGGGATATCTGTAATGTCGCAGGAAATCTCCGTAAAAACAAAGATTACCCGTGTAACCGTATTTCTAAAAGGAGCTCAGATAACCCGAAAAGGGATAACAGACTTACCCGGCGGGAGACATACGCTGGTTTTCCGCTCACTATCGTCTGATTTACAACAAAATAGCATCCAGGTGGAAGGGGAAGGTGATTTTGTAATATTTTCAGTAAAGCGCCGGATCAATTATTTAAAAAAAGGAGAAGATAATCCGGAACTACTGGTTTTGCGTAAGAAGCTTGATACTTTTACTCAATCTAAAGAAAATATTTCTGTGCAAATGCAGGTCCTGAAGAGTGAGGAGGAGATGCTGGACAAAAACCAGATTATTGGAGGAAGTCAGAATGGGCTGAGTGTTACTGCATTGGCTAATGCCTTGGAATTTTACAGCAAAAAACTATCTGATGTAAAAACACGACAACTGGAAATAAACAGGAAATTGAAAATGCTGAATGAAAAAATCCGTCAGGTGAATCTTCAGATAGGTGAATGGTCACAGAAACAAAAGAAATCTACAGGGGAAGTGGTTGTGACTGTATCTGCAAAGAAGGAACAGAAAGCATCTTTTTTACTAAGTTACTATACAGAACGAGCAGGTTGGCGGCCTGAATACGATGTCCGTGTTGAAGATATCACAAAAAATGTCCTTATTAATTATAAGGCATATGTAAAGCAGACAACGGGGGAAAAATGGACCCATGTTCCGATTACCTTATCTACCGGGAATCCTGCCATTGGAGGGATCAAGCCTGAATTATCAACGTGGTATCTTGATTTTAAGCCTCCGGTCAGGTATAATCAATACAAGGCCAAAGTAAAATATTCCACGAGTAAGCGGGCCATGAATGAAATGACAACCCCCGCCGCCGGAACTGCTGCTGCCTTTACTACAACGGTTCAGAAACAGACAACCACACAGTTTGAAATTGCGGAACCTTATACAATTCCTTCAGATAACAGGGAACAGGTGGTGATAATCAAGAATATCAAATTGCCTGCAATTTATGCTTATAATGTTGTTCCAAAATTAGATAAAGATGCTTTTCTGATGGCCGGTATTTCCGACTGGAAAAAACATGATTTTCTTTCAGGTAAGATGAATCTGTTTTTTGAAGGCACCTATGTTGGGAATTCGTATCTGGATGCGGCTTCGGCGCAAGATACTTTATTTTTAACACTGGGCAGGGACAGAAGAATAAAGGTGGAACGAAAAAAAATGGTTGATTTCACCCGGAAACAGATGCTTGGAAGTAATGTCAGGGAATTACACGGATGGGAAATACGGGTCATGAATACGAAAAATCTTCCTGTTCACGTAACTATCGAAGAGCAGATACCTGTTTCAAAAAGAAAAGAGATTGTTGTGGATCCGGTTGATTTGTCCGGGGCCCGCTTGAATCCGGTGACGGGGAAATGTGTTTGGGATATCCATTTGAAACCGGGACAAGCAAAATCCGTTACGTTGAAATTTTCAGTTAAATATCCCAAAAACAAACAGGTGTATATTGAATGAGGTATTATTTTGATCCGCTTTGTTTTATAATCGCTACGCAATATTCCCCTTTTTTAATAAAAGGCGTTTTTAAAAAACCGGATAGGTTATTTCCCTGTTGTTCGGAAGGAATTTTCTGCCATGATGAATTCAAAGAAGGACGGTAAACCAAAGTTAACCGGTCACCTGTAACGGGAGGAGGAATAGTGTCCAGCCATCCGTTTTTCATAGAATGAGAAAAATTATAGTAGAAATTTCCTTCCCAGGATGGGGACGAAGGAATAACCCCTTCAATACTCCAGTACCTGCTCATGGAAAGAGTCAGTCCGGCAGGATATTTTTTTGACATCTCGGGTCCAATCCAATGATGGACGACTCTGAAAAATGAAGAATCTTGCATTTCATTGACATCCAGTCTAAAGAAACAATTCTCAAAAGTATATTGTCCGGTGTGGCGGATGATTTTATATCCGGAAGTAGTGGCGTCAGATAAATGCTCGTCAAGATTAATCATCACTGCCACAGGCCGGAAGGAGGTAATCAGCGTTTTCTTTTGCAAAGGGCCGGAGATCATTACGTTATCATCTTCTCTTTTCCATGATTTATCCAGTAAAGTAACGGCGAGTGGAATATTATAGCTATAGTCTTTTCTTCCTTTTAACCGTTGTTTCAGAAATAAACCTGTGATAAAATCATCACGGTCTTTGATAATGAGAAAACTATCCAGGCTGAAATGAGGAAATCCGGGGGCATAAATCCAGGTATTAAAAAAATCAGTCATGTCCCGGTGGGTGGTTTTTGTTAAAAAAGACTCAAATTCCCCGGTTGATATATTCTGAAAGGCAAATTTACGAAAGTATATTTTCAGGGCATCGAAAAAAACTTTATCCCCGAGGTAATTACGTAAAGTATAGATGACATCAGCTCCTTTTTGATAGACGGTGCTTCCATAGGTAAGGCAATCCGGAATGCCATAGACGGGGTAATATCCTCCGTCGGTGATATAGGTGAATTGCAGAACCTTTTTGTGGTTTTCTGAAATGAACCGGTTATAATCTACTTTACCCCGGCTGAATTCCCGGTAGAGGGCTTCGCAATAGGTTGCCCATCCTTCATTGAGCCACATATCCCTGGCTGTCCGGCAGGTAACCAGGTTTCCAAACCAACTGTGGGCAAATTCATGAGACAATAGGTCGTCAAAGTCATGTGTGCCGTTTATGACATATGCAGGGATGGAAATGCATGTGGCATGTTCCATAGCTCCTTTGAAAAAAGGCACGGATGCATATCCGATTTTTTCCCAGCGATAAGGTCCGAATAAGGTTTCAAAAACCCGGAGATATTCTGGAACATGGGAGAAAGTAATTCGCGCTTTGGAAACATCCTGAGGCCTGACAAAATAATAGGTGGGTATTAATCCGGTCAGGCCGTGAATACTATCTGTAAGAATGGTATATTTGGATACCGCTACCGAGGAAAGGTAGGTTGGAATTGGGTCAGCCAGGCTCCAATGATAGGTGAGCATCCTGCCGTGGGTGCGGATGATCTTTTGCAATGTCCCCGGACAGGCTGCCACCAGCGTGTCGGGAACGGTGATGAAATAGTCATAAGTGGCTTTATCCGTAAAATTATCCACGCATGGGAACCATGTACGTCCGTATGGATGGGGTGAAACAGTCATCCCCACACCCATATTAAAAGCAGCATGCGGGGTGAAATAAAAACCGCCCCAATGAGGATCATGTACCGGATGTCCGTGATAAAAAACAGTGAGCAGAATCGTGCTTCCTTTATCCGGGATATCAGGTAACCGCACCAGTATTACATTTTTATGTCTGGAGATATTTTTTATCCTTTCTTCATCAATCCACACAGAATCAACGGTAAGATGCTGAAGCATTAAACGGATGGTGTGAACAGAATCCTGAAGAGTAAATGCCTGAATGTCTGTAATCCCTGAAATTGTTTTGGAAGCCAGATCATGAATATTGATGTTAATGGTATAATGCAGGATATCTATTGAATCTGCATGGATTATTCCGGCACTGGAAGACTGATCGGCGGATAAACGAAAAGGGAAAGATGTTAACATGCCGGAAATAAGCAGCAAAACCCCGACCGAGAGACTCCCCAAACGAACTTTTGTAAACATTTTGTTACATTACTGTATTCACTGCAAAATACAGGAAAACATCTAATCTAATTGTATATACTAAACTTTTTTTCTTCCAGTGTTCGTATGAGAGACTCAAAAACCAACCGACCGTCGGTATTTCCCAGAAGATCATCTGAGGCTCGCTCGGGATGGGGCATCATCCCAAAGACATTTTTGGTTTCATTGCAAACGCCTGCAATATTATCCATGGATCCATTCGGATTAAATGCTTCGGAGATGGTCCCGTCTTCTCCACAATAACGGAATAGTATCTGATTATTCTGACGAATCTTTGCTATCTCTTTTTCCGGGGCATAATACCTTCCTTCTCCATGTGCAATAGGTATTTTTAAGGGATGTGTTTTGTCCAGTTTGGCTGTCAGTGGTGTTTTGTTGTTATCCGGGATGATATAAACATTTTTACATATGAATTTTTGATTTGTGTTTGGCAGCAAGGTCCCCGGAAGTAATCCTGCTTCACAAAGAATTTGAAATCCGTTGCAAATACCAAGAACAAATCCGCCTCTTTTTGCAAAGTAGATGATTTCTTCCATAATGGGAGAGTAGCGGGCAATAGACCCAGACCGTAAATAATCCCCGTAAGAAAACCCACCCGGAAGGACTACAATGTCAACATCTTTGAGATATGTATCTTTATGCCAGAGTTCTACAACTTCCTGATCTATAATGTCCCGTAGTGCATAGACCGTATCCTGGTCACAATTAGACCCGGGAAAAATTACCACCCCGAATTTCATAGTATTTTTTTTTAATTGAATACCCAAAGTTATTTAATTTTATCCGGCGTATCAAAACATTTTTACATTTCCTCCTAAAAATGTTGTATTTTTCATGTTTCCATTTCATGGATTTTTTTCTTTTCTGTCCTATTCATTATCTTCGTGCGATTAAACCGGTGAACGCATGAGTGAAGAGATACTGAAAGCCCTGATGCAGTTATTTGCCCTGGTGGTGAAACAAGATGAGGGAGTCCAGGAAAAAGAATACCTGTTCGTACGTAACTTTTTATTCCGGCAACTGGGAGAAGAGGCTGCCGAAGAATATCTAAAACAATTTGAAAAATTTGCCGAAATAGATCATCAGAAAAAATCCTCAGCAGTTCGTTCTCCTTCAGTCAGGGACTCGGTACGTATTTTCAGTATATGCAAAAAAATCAATCGTACGCTTAACCGTGAACAGAAGATTGTTGTCCTGGTTCGTTTGTTTGAGCTGTTGAACAGTGACGGAAAATTTTCTCCTCAACGGATGAATATTCTCAATACGGTAGCGGAAGTTTTTAAAATCTCCCGTGAGGTTTATTCGGATATTGAAAAATTTATCAGAGCAAAAAAACCGGAGCGCCTGGATAATGAGAGAATTTTTATGATCACGGGAGACCCCCCTCCCCTGATAAAAGCAAAGTATCTTTATTTAAAAGGATTGGAAGGGTCTGTAATGTTTCTTCATGTGCAAGATGTAGAACTTTATTTTCTGAAACATTCATGTACTGACGATGTTTTCCTGAATGGATTAGCGGTAAAGCCGGGTCAGACATATTTATTGGCTCCCGGCAGCAGCCTTCATCTTCCACACGGGAAGCCTGTTTATTACAGTGATGTGGTGGCGCGTTTTAAACATGATCAAAATGTTGTTCCGGTTTCTTTTGAGGTCAGAGATATCTCTTTGCGTTTTCCAAACGGATATTACGGGATCAGAAATATATCTTTTTCTGAAACAAACGGGAAGTTGACAGGAATTTTGGGGGCCAGCGGTTCCGGCAAAACCACATTAATGAATGTCCTTAGTGGCACGGAGAAACCTACGGAAGGAACAGTGATCATCAATGGGTATGACCTGTTTAAAGACAGAGAATATTTGGAAGGAGTGATCGGTTATATTCCTCAGGATGATGTTCTTATAGAGGAACTGACCGTTTTCCAAAACCTTTACTTCAATGCCCTGCTTTGTTTTAAAAATAAACCGGAAAAAGCTGTGATGAAACTGGTTGACCAGGTACTGAAAGATCTGGATCTTTATAGTGTCAGGGACCTGAAAGTCGGTTCTCCCAAAAAAAGCATTATTAGCGGAGGGCAAAGAAAACGCCTGAATATCGCCCTGGAAATGATCCGGCAACCAGCTATACTCTTTCTGGATGAGCCTACCTCGGGGCTATCTTCCCGGGACTCGGAGAATGTGATGGATCTTTTAAAGGAACTGGCCCTGAAAGGGAAATTGATTTTTGTGGTTATTCATCAACCTTCTTCGGATATATACAAGATGTTTGATACCGTGCTGGTGTTGGATGTAGGTGGCTATCTGGTTTATTATGGCAATCCGATCGAGGCTGTTGTTTATTTTAAAAAGCTGAACGGGCAGATAAAAAGTGATGTCGGAGAGTGTCCTGTTTGTGGAAATGTTAATCCGGAGATGATATTTAATATACTGGACGCCAGAGTATTGGATGAATACGGGAGATATACGGAGAAAAGAAAGATAAAACCGGAAAGATGGGCGGATTATTTCAGTGAAAAAATAAAGCTTCCTCAGACAGAGGAGGTCCATGAACGGCCGGCTTCGTCCCTGGATATTCCGAATAAGTTCAGGCAATTTCTTATTTTTATCAGAAGGGATGTGCTGAGTAAGCTGTCTAATAAACAATATGTTACACTGAACATGCTGGTTTCTCCCTTGTTAGCATTTGTACTGGCCTATCTGATAAGATACATTGCAGATCCACAATCCAATGTATATATATTCCGGGAAAATGACAATATCCCTGTATATATTTTTATGTCGTTGATAGTTTTACTTTTTCTGGGTTTGATTATCAGTGCCGAAGAAATATACCGGGACCGGAAAATACTCAGGAGAGAACGTTTTCTGAACCTGGGGCGGGGAAGTTATCTGCTATCAAAGATTGCTGTTTTATTTTTTATCTCTGCTATTCAATCTGTTTTTTTTGTACTTATTGGAAATGCCATACTGGAAATCAGGGGGATGTTTATCCCTTATTGGATCGCTTTGTTTACCACAGCAGCTTGTGCAAACCTCCTCGGCTTGATCATTTCTTCTACGTTTAATTCAGCCATTACTATATATATTGTTGTTCCCCTTCTGATCATTCCTATGATGGTTCTGAGCGGGGCAATGTTCAGCTTTGATAAGTTAAACAGGAAACTCAGCAGCATTGATAAGGTTCCTGTTGTCGCTGAATTGATGCCGACGAAATGGACCTATGAGGCATTGATGGTTCATCAGTTTAAAGACAATAAATACGAAAAATATTTTTATGACTTGGAGAAAGAAGAAAGTCAGGCAGATTTTCAGGAGGTTTATCGTATTCCAAAATTGAGGGAAGCCCTGAACACAACCTTGATCCTGTATAATAACGGGATGTTAACGTCAAAGCGGCCCGGAAAACTTCTGCTGTTGAAGAATGAGATTGAAAAAGAAAACCGGAAAAATCCGGTCATACATTTTGACAGTCTTTCTATGCTTACGCCTGTGGGTTTTCAGGGAGATATAGCACTGGCTCTGGGAAATTATTTTAACAGGCTGGATCATTACTACAATCAAAAAATGCTGGAAGCCAACCGTAAGAAACAAAAGATTATGGAGTATATGCTGGATGCCCATCCTGTGCTTTTTAAAAAGTTGAAAAACAATTATTATAATATAAGTCTGGCGGATATTGTTCAAAAAGTTTATGAGCGGAACAGAATCCTTGAATACAAAAACCGCCTCATACAGAAATATCATCCTGTTTATGAAGATCCGGACATGAGTCATTGGCTGGGGGTCCGTTCACATTTCTTTGCCCCGAAGAAATACTTTGCCGGTCATTTATACGATACCTTTTGGTTTAATATAATGGTAGTCTGGGTAATGATCTTGTTGTTATACCTGATTTTGTATTATGATCTGGGAAAGAAAACAGTTGAGTTTTTTGGGAAACTATCTTTTCGAAGAAAAAATTTGAATATTTAATTTTGTTTGTATATATTTATTTCGTTAAATCCTTTATGTTTTAAAAAAAGAAAAATGAAATCTCTGTTGAGTATATTTTTTGGGGTTTTGTTCCTATTAACCGCATGTCATAATAGTTCGCAAAAAAAGGATGCGGAGAAATTTGAAATTCCTGATTCTATTGTGAATGGGAAAAAATCTTCCATGCTGGATAAGGAGGTGACGGCAGATATTATTGACAATCTGGCTTCTCCTGTTGAAGTTGCCGGTTTATTAGATCAGTTACATATCCCCTTTTCCAATCATTATCTTTACCCTGTTAAAAATGTGTCAGACCTGAACACGGAGATACAGAAAGCCTATGGATTAGGTATTTACGGAGCAGATCTGGGATATCAGGTAATGTATGGCAAAAACACATCCATACTTGATTATATCTCAAACATTAAGGGATTGTCTGAAGATCTGATGATTGGTCAGTTTTTTGATTTTAATACATTGAAGAGATTATCTTCCAGTAAATCCAATCTGGATTCTTTAATGTTCCTGGCTGTTCATAGTTTTAACGAGATAGACCAGTATCTTCGTCAAATACACAGGGGTGAAGTGAGCGCCATGATTATCTCGGGTCTTTGGCTTGAAGGAATGTACCTGGCCACACAGGTTCAGAAGAATAATCCTCATCCTGAAATAAAAGAACGAATAGGAGAGCAAAAGATTATTATGGAAGATCTTTTTACGCTCCTCCAACATTACCGTAATAACCAGGAAATCAGTAATCTAATGTCACAATTAAGTCCCCTGAAAGAACTTTTTAAGCAGGTTTCAATAACGGTAACACCTGGAGAACCTGAGACTGTAGAAAAAGACGGACGCCTGGTTATAATACAACATGAAGAAAGCAAAACAGAATATTCGGATGATCTCCTGCAAAAAATCATTAAGAAATTAGATGACCTTAGAAATGGGCTTATTATTAAATAAATTTTTATTTTTTGTCAAAATAATGACTTTAAAAAATCATAAAATTATTATTTTTTATATTTTTGTTCCGGTTGGTGCCGTAAAGTGCAATAAACATGAACTTTAAATTTTTCATTTTAGGAGGTGTTTTTTTTCTGTTTTTAGCAGGAGAAAGTAGCTTTGGCCAGGCACAGGATAAACTGATGAGTCTGTGTGTGGAAGAAAGTGGTACGAATGCCACCTATTTGAAAGACTATGTAGTTAAACTGCCCAAAGCTTCCACCCCGGATAGAGCACCGGTTGCCAAACATACACTGATATTAATGAAAAACACCCATTATAGATTTACGATATGTAATTCTGAAAAATATCCCGGGAGGGGAATCCTTAAACTTTATGATACCAAAAGCTTGTTGGGGACAAATTATATAGCTAAAACAGGAAAAATATATAATTCCATCGATTTTCTCTGCAAGAAAACAGGCCCCTATACCGTATTTATATCTTTTAAAGACGGAGAGCCCGGGATGGCTGTCAGCATCTTGTCTTTTGTGAAAAAATAAGTCAGATAGATAGTAACGAAAACTCCCTGTTCTTTTCTGCGTATGCGTTTTTTCGCTCCATCCCGTTGAATAAGTTGTGTTCTTATTTGCTTATGGGAGGAAAGTAATAGTAATAACGGCAATAATCCCGCCAGCATACAGATCAAAAAGAATTTGTTTTATAAAAGAGGCTTTTTCTGTCGAGAAAAAAAAGGAGAGCAGATAAAATAATGAAAGACAGAAAAGGGGGAATGAGGTGTTCCACGAACCCGGGAAGATAATCCATAGTAACACAGCCAATAAACTAATCCAGAAAAATATCAGGTGAAATCTCCGCAATTTGATTTTCAATCCGGGCAGCTTAAAAAACATATATCCCGTACTAATAAAGGTCAATAGTGCTGTGTATAAAAGAACCCCCTGTTGGAGATAATTAATAGGTACCGGTTTGAAAGGAGTATGGAACTCATTTAGAGTATTGGTTGCAAGCATAGAAATGTTATGGTGGGCAAGAAAATAAAATCCGAAAAGAAGAATCCATGACGTCAGAAATCCGGCCAGTGAAACAAACCATTCACGATAATAAAAAGGCCTGAGAATTAATAAAGCAATCCATATTATGATTAGAAAAGAGGAACTCTTTACACAGATCATGGAAGCTATTCCGACCCAGAAAGCTGCCATAAAAAAAGAGAAATCTATATTATTGTTTCGATAAGTCTTAAAAACGAGATGGATGGAAAGAAGCAGAAAAGGGAAAGTGAGGGTCAGGTTATTAATTTCAAAAAAAGGAAACAGGGGTGTTGACAGGGTAAGCATAAAGAAAAGAGGAAGGATCGTACGTGTTTTTAGAAAAAGATGACGCAGGTTCAGGATCACCAGAAGGTACCCAACCAGCAACCAGAAGAGAAAGGAAACAACTGCCAATGAAAACCCGGACAGTCTCATTAGCGGTTGCAGGATGGTGTCCGCGGGGGATGGATAAATCGTAATATGAGCCGGGAATTCTCCCGGAAACAAAAAAGCCGGTATCCAGCATAACAGTCCTGCCAGAAGAACATAAAAAGCTTGCCTGGGTTGGAACCCCTGAAATGATTTTAAAAGCATAGGCTCAGATTAAATCAAATCCAATGTCTTTCCGGAAATACTTTTTGTCAAACTGAATATTTCCTGCTATTGTATAGGAGCGTTGCAATGCCTGCTTCACATCCTCGCCGAAAGAACTAACGGCCATTACCCTTCCGCCGTTGGTAAAGACTTGTCCGTCTTTTTCTTTTGTGCCGGCATGAAAAATCATAGAGGTATCCGGAATATTTTCCGGGAAAATAATCTTTTTCCCTTTTTCGTATGTTTTAGGATATCCTCCCGACACCAGCATGACTGTTGCAACTGCCTGCGGAGCGAGCTGCACATCCTGTTGTGAAAGATTCTTGGTGGCTACTGCCTGAAACAAAGGAACAATATCCGAAAAAATTCTTGGAATGACTACCTCTGCTTCGGGGTCGCCCATTCTTACATTGTATTCGACAACGTAAGGATCACCTGCGACATTCATTAAGCCAAAGTAAATAAACCCGCAATAAATGATTCTCTTTTCCTGGAGTCCGCCGATGGTAGGCTGAATGATCCGTTCTTCCACTTTATTAATAAACTCCTGATCGGCAAAAGGCACGGGTGAAACAGCACCCATACCTCCGGTATTCAAACCGGAATCTCCTTCCCCGATGCGTTTGTAATCCTTGGCTTCGGGGAGCAAAAGGTATGATTCTCCGTCGGTGAGGACAAATACGGAACATTCGATTCCGTGAAGGAATTCTTCGATAACAACCGTTTTACCGGCTTCTCCGAATTTCCCCCGGAACATCTCTTTTAATATTTTTACCGCCTCATCATAATCTTCCGGAATCAGTACTCCTTTCCCTGCTGCCAGACCGTCGGCCTTGAGGACATAGGGAGGTTCCATTTTTTTAAGGAATTTTTTGGCTTGTTCAAGCTCTTTGTCGGAGAAAGTTTGAAAACGGGCAGTCGGGATGTTGTATTCCTGCATGAAATTTTTGGCAAAGGCTTTGCTCCCTTCCAGCATGGCTCCTTCGCGCGAAGGCCCGATGATATACAAACTTGAAAAACGGTACTGGCTTCGGAAATAATCATAGATACCTTTTACCAAAGGCCCTTCCGGTCCGATGACCAGCAAGTGAATATCATGGGATAAAATAAATGTCTCAACAGCGATAAAATCTTCCGGGTTTACAGGGACATTTTCTCCCACCTGGCTGGTGCCGGCATTCCCCGGGGCGATATATAAGTTTTCAGTGAGTGGACTTTGGGCTATCTTCCACGAAAGGGCATGTTCCCTGCCTCCCGATCCTAAAACAAGAATATTCATAAAACATCCGTTTTTGTTCGAACGGGATAAACTTAATGAATATTACTGAAATGGCGGAAAAACTTGGGTAATTATTAGAAGTCCCCTAAACTTATTTCCCCGACATATTTAACTTATACATAAAGATGATTTCATGAGAACCGGATGTTTGTGTCCGGATATCCGACAAGGCAATATCATAGGCATAACCGAACAGGAAATTATCATTCTGATAACCTATCTGGATTCCTAAGGCATCATTTATACGATAAGACAACCCGAAGTTTATCATATTCATATAAGTTAAGCGGGCATTAATATCTGCCTGAAAGATACCTGCCTCGATAAACTTCAATAATACGGAAGGTTGCAGCATGAAATTATCGTTGATCATAAAATTATATCCTCCGTTAAAGAAGTAGTGGCGGACCCTTTTCTGTTCGGCGATCCCTTCCGTGCCCAGATTAATTTTCCCCTGGAAAAGCTGGGCGATACTTAATCCTACAAAATAGTTCTTTCCATAAAGCAGCGTCCCGAAGTTAGCATCGGGAACGACCTTTTTATATCCTCCGAGTAATGCAGGGTCGGAAGGATCCTCCATGGTCAGATCTTGTTTGTTTAAGTAGTACTGATACAGGGAGGCTGTTAATCCGAAGGCCAGTTTGGTATCCCCTCCGCCTAATGGGATATGATAAGCATACGTAGCCTCCATACCGGTGTGGCGTAAGGGGCCCTGCATGAAATTAAAGAGTTTGGCTCCGACACCCATTCTGTCGGCAACTTTCATATGGCCGCTCAATGCCTGAATGGAAGGACTGCCCGGAACGCCTACCCATAACTTTCGGACGGTGAGGGCAATGGGCATATAATCCATGCTGCCGGCAGCGGCCGGATTGATCTGATAAAGATCATAGTTGTATTGAGAGGTTATTGGCAATTGTTGCGAAAAAGCAACGACCGGAAACAAAGCAAGGACTATGAGGGACAGTATCTTTTTCATAAGTCTGAAATTTTATGAATGTTGTCGCAAATTATTTAATGATATTAACGGTTCCGGAATATTTTTTCTCACCCGGTCCTAAATCGATGATATAGTAATAGGTACCTGCCGGCAAGGGTTTCCCTTTGAATGTCCCGTCCCAGGGCGTCGTATAGCCTTTAGAATTAAATACCTCATTACCCCAGGTATTAAAAATCTTCACTACACAATCAGGATAAGACTGAATTCCTCCGATATTCCATACATTATTAGTGGCATCTCCGTTGCCCGGGGAGAAAGCATTATAAACGACAAGTGCACAATTCTCACCCTGAACAATTTCTATAGAGGTACTCAAAACAGGCCCGCAATTATTGACATCATTTACTTCTACCGTATAAGTATCCATATCCAAACCAGTGAAAACTCCAGTGCTGTTACTGTCAAGTCTCACATTCGTGGCATTCAGCAATGTAAATGTCAAAGGCAGGGTTCCTCCTGTTGCCTGAATGTTTATGCTTCCGTCCAGGCTCCCGGGACAGGTATTTAGGTGATCTTCCGTATTAATTTGCAATGCATCAGGTTCTGTAATACTTAAAGTGCTGCCGGCCATCTCACAATTGGCAGCATCTTTTACCATTACATCATAATTCCCGGCGTTTAGGCCTGTGAAAATACCCGAATTATCGAGATAGGAAATACCTCCATCAACAGAGTAGAGCAACCCTCCGGCCCCCCCACTGGCAGTAACCGTAATAGTTCCGTCAGTTTCTCCGTTACAGGTAATATCGGTCTTTATGACCTGGTCAATGGATGTGCCCGGCGGATCGGTTAAAGTGATTGTATTCCCTGCCAGGGTACACCCGTTGGCATCACTGATAAATATATCGTAATCGCCGGCTGGCAGGTTGCTGAAAGTACTGTCCGCCTGGAAAGTTGTCCCTCCGTCGGTAGAGAAATCAAAAGGCAGGGTACCGCCGGAAACATGAATAACTAATTCTCCGTTGCTATTTCCCGGACATCCTGATATATCTGTTACAGAAACGGAGTCGATGGAGATTGCAGCTGGTTCTGAGATAGTGTACAAGGAATCAACCGTACAATTATTGTGGTCGGTAACCGTAACCGTGTAATCACCTCCTGAAAGATTAGTAATGTCCTTTGTCGTTTCATTCCCAGGCGTCCACAGATAGGTGAACGGGGCTGTCCCGCCGGAAACGGTAAGCACGATTTTTCCGTCGCCGGCTCCGTTGCAACTTACATCCTGCCTGATGGCAGCAATAGTGATGGCATCGGGTTCGGTTAATGTCTCTGTAGCCTGGGCTGTACATCCGTT
>CAYLJE010000004.1:42899-58815 GCA_964383915.1 uncultured Rikenellaceae bacterium | reverse complement strand
ACAAATGACGCTTGCGTTAGCAAGCAAATGACGCACTGAGCGCAGCGTAGAACTAATGCGTTTCTAAAACACCCCGAACAAGGCATGATCTCTGGTATTACAATATAAACTGGAAAAAAAGCTAAATGCAACACGGTTTGTATCTATTTTCCGCTCCAGGTGCAGAATAGGCTCGCCTGGTTTTATCTGAAGGTATCCGGCAGTTTCTTTGTCAGCTTTGATGGCCCACAACCGCTGCTCACCTCCTGTAACTTCAATCTGGTAAAAACGGCGAAGGGTGTCAAACAATGATTTGTTCACGAATGAACGTGATGTAAAACGAGGCAGGTTGATGTTCGGCAGATAGGTAATATCATAAAATAAAGGTTTGCCTCCCACCAACCGAAGTCTTTCCATGTATATACATCCCGATTCCCGCATATGGCCGGGTAACGGAAAGAAAAAAGTTTCCATCCAGGAGCGAACAGACGGTTTTACCAATATTTTGGTTTCCAGATTTCTTTTGCCTAAAGCAGAGGTGGTCCCTGCAATGGACAATATGCCAATCCCTTTGGGTAACGGGTGAACAATACTTCCTTTTCCTTTTTGCTTTTTGATGAAGCCATCTTTGACAAGCTCATCCAAGGCATGCCGGACAGTGGGACGGGTCATCCGGTAGATGATACATAGTTCATTTTCCGAAGGCAACAGATCCCCTTCACGGTAAACCCCATTGACGATATGCCTTCTCAAAACTTCATAAAGTTGTCTGTATTGCGGGATGGCTGTGTTCTTCTTCATGACGATACCTGTTTCTTTGCGTTTACTCCCGGGATATCCTGCCAAAGATAGACCTTTTTAATAAAATAGACAAATTATGTAACAATATATATACAGACTTGTAAATATACATGAACAATATAATGTTATTATAATCTGATATATAATTTATTACATACTTTATAAAAATAATGATTATTAACTTGTATTTACATGTTTTTGTTTTATCTTTGTATCGTTGTAATAAAATAATTATTAAAATGACAGAAAAAGTCATCATGCCCAGGCAGGGACAAAGCGTAGAAACCTGTGTGATCACCAAATGGTTTAAGCAAAAAGGAGATAAGGTAGAGGAAGGGGATATTTTATTCTCCTATGAAACCGATAAAGCCGCTTTTGATGAAGAAGCAAAAGTATCCGGGATTTTGTTGGATATATTTTTTGAAGAAGGCGATGAAGTGCCGGTATTGTCCACCGTGGCTGTAATTGGGGGAAAAGGGGAATCCGTGGAGGATTATAGCAGCCATAAAGAAACGGTAGCAAAGAAAAAAGAAAAGAGGGAGGAACAGGCTCCGGCGTCCCGGGTAACGGAACCTATTGAAGAGGCCGGACTTCCCGGAGTTTTTAAACCAACTTTCGCTGAGACGGCAACAAAGAGTACGGATGAAATCAAAATATCTCCCCGTGCTAAAAAACTGGCAGAAGAAAAAGAAGTGAATTATCTGAAGCTTCGTGGTACCGGCCCGGAGGGAAGAATAATTGAACAAGATATTCAGAGTGTATTGGAGCAACAGCCGTTGATCACCCCGCTGGCCCGTGAAAAAATAGAAAAGGACCATCTGGCTGTGCCCCCTGAGAAAGTAAATGTGCATGAACGGATCACCTCCCATGACCTGGTTGAGTCAGGTACTATCCACAACGAATATACCGAAGAACCCCTTTCCAGGATGCGAAAACTGATTGCAGAAAGTATGTACCGTTCTCTGCAGCAATCTGCACAAGTTACGCACCATATCAGTGCTGATGCACGGAAACTACTGACTTTGCGGGAAAAAATAAAACCTGTGGCAGAATCCGGGAAACTGCCGAATATTACTTTAAATGACATGGTCAGCTATGCTTTGGTCCGTGCGCTGATTAAACACCCGGAGATCAACGGACATTTTTTAGAAAACACTATACGGATTTTCAGACATGTGCATCTTGGTTTTGCGGTGGATACAGATAGAGGATTGATGGTGCCTGTGATACGTGATGCTGACCTGCTTACAATAAACGGATTAAGCATCCATATGAAAGAGCTGGCAACAGAATGTCAGACAGGAAGTATTAACCCCGATCTGTTATCTGCAAAACAGGCATCGTTTACACTCAGCAACCTGGGGGCTTTTGGTGTGGAATACTTCACCCCTGTGCTGAATCTTCCGCAAATGGGAATATTGGGCGTAAATACCATAAAATATGAACCACAACCTTTAGAAAACGGGGGATTCGGTTTTATTCCCCGTATCGGACTATCCCTTACGTATGATCACCGGGCTATTGATGGTGCTCCTGCTTCCAGATTTCTGAAAACGGTCTGTGAGGAAATAGAAACTTTTAGTCCGGTCATCGAAGGAACGAAGAAATAACGCTATCATTAAAAATATTTTAAACCGTACAAAAATGCCGAAACAACTATTTATCGATCCGAAGAAAGTCAGAAAACCAGGAAAGATCACCTTTGGGGAGATCCCTTTAAACCGGTATCAAAAAACCCTGGCGGAGGAAAAGGAAAATTTCAGCCGTGAGGATTTGCTGGGTATTTACCGGGATATGTTGATTATCAGGGAGTTTGAGACAATGCTGAATAAAATAAAGACGACGAACGAATATAATGGTATTTCCTACAATCATCCGGGGCCTGCCCATCTTTCCATAGGACAGGAAGCGGCTGCCGTAGGCATGGCCTGGCTGTTGGGTCCGGAGGACTATATATTCGGTTCACACCGTAGTCATGGGGAGATTCTGGCCAAAGGGATGTCTGCCATCCGGAAAATAGATGAACCCAACCTGATAGATGCCATGAAAAATTATATGGGCGGAAGAACGTTAAAAGTAGTGGAACAGGAAAAGCACCCGGATATTCCCGATTTGGCTCTGGATTTTTTGTTATATGGGACGCTGGCTGAGATATTTGCCAGGAAGACTGGTTTTAACAAAGGACTGGGTGGATCCATGCATGCTTTTTTCCCGCCGTTCGGCATTTATCCCAACAATGCCATTGTCGGAGGTTCCGGTGATATAGGAGTAGGAGCCTCCTTGTATAAAAAGGTAAACCGGAAACCGGGAATCGTGGTTGTCAATATCGGAGATGCTTCAATAGGGTGTGGTCCTGTTTGGGAAGCGATTAGTTATGCAACCATGGACCAGTTCAGGACATTATGGGATGAACCTTACCGTGGCGGCCTGCCACTGATTTTTAATTTCATGAACAACCAATATGGTATGGGAGGACAGACCAGTGGTGAAACCATGGGATATGGTATCCTGGCTCGTGTAGGTGCTGGTGTCAATACGGAAATGATGCATGCAGAACGGATCGACGGTTATAACCCCCTGGCCGTCATTGATGCATATCGCAGGAAAAAAAAGATACTCGAAGAGAAAAAAGGACCGGTATTACTGGATACCCTGACTTATCGATATAGTGGCCATTCTCCTTCGGATGCATCTACCTATCGTACGAAAGAAGAGATCGAGGCCTGGATGGAAGAGGATTCGTTACGGTTTTTTGAAAATGAACTGGAGAAAAATAAAATAACAAGCAGATCCCGAATTGAATCCTTACAGGAAGAGGTCATAAAAAAGTTGACAAAAGTATTGAAATGGGCTATAGATGATACCATCTCACCGCGTATGGATCTGGTGAAATATCCTGATGAAATTGGTGACCTGATGTTTTCCAATGGTTCCGTGGACAAAATGGAAGATCGGAAACCTGAAGTGCTGCTTCCGCAGGAAGAGAACCCACGGGTGCAGCAGATAAAACGCAAAGAACGTTTTGGACTGGATAAAAACGGGAAACCTTTCTCAAAGGTAAAAAGCTATCAGTTGAGAGATGGTATTTTCGAAGCCATCCTGGACCGTTTTTACAAAGATCCTACGCTGATAGCGTATGGAGAGGAAAACAGGGACTGGGGTGGTGCCTTTGCTGTATATCGTGGTCTGACCGAGTCGTTGCCTTATCACCGCCTGTTTAATACAACCATCTCGGAAGGAGCTATTGTAGGTACAGCTATCGGATATGCCATGTGCGGGGGCAGGGTTATACCGGAGATCATGTACTGTGACTTTCTGGGACGTGCCGGCGACGAAGTATTCAATCAGTTACCCAAATGGCAGGCTATGAGTGGACAGATCCTTAAAATGCCTGTGGTAGTCCGGGTCTCTGTGGGATCAAAATACGGGGCACAGCATTCGCAGGACTGGACCTCGCTGGTGGCTCACATCCCCGGACTAAAAGTAGTGTTTCCGGCAACTCCTTATGATGCCAAAGGATTAATGAATGCTGCCCTACAGGGAACAGACCCGGTAATCTTTTTTGAAAGTCAACGAATTTATGATGTCGGTGAATACTTCCATGAAGGGGGTGTTCCGGAAGGTTATTATGAGATCCCTATCGGACAGCCGGACATCAAAAGAAAAGGAAAAGACATTACCATTGTAGCCATCGGAGCAACCCTTTACAGAGCCCTGGAGGCTGCTGATATCCTCCATGATGAATATGGGGTTTCCGCCGAGGTGATTGATGCCCGCAGCCTGGTTCCGTTTGATTACAGTCTGGTTCTGGCTTCAGTCAGAAAAACCGGGAAAATCGTGCTCACCGGGGATGCTACCGAAAGAGGATCTTATCTGAAAGATATGGCTCAGAGTGTAACTGACCTGGCCTTTGACGACCTGGACGCCCCCCCCGTGGTGGTGGGCTCGCGTAACTGGATTACCCCGGCACATGAGTTGGAAGATTTTTTCTTTCCACAACCTGCATGGATCGTAGATGCTATCCATGAACGGATCATGCCCCTGTCAGGCCATAGAGTGAAAAATAATTATACCTATGATAACCTGTTGATGCAGAAAAGGAAAGGGGTATAATCCCGGATCGTTTTTTTTCATAATCAGAGATAAATACTAATTTTAAAGAAAAAAATAATGGATACAGAGCTGATTAAACAAAGGATACGGGAAAAGAAAGGTTTTATCTCTGATATGGATGGAGTTATTTATCACGGCGATCGTTTGTTACCAAGGGTAAAGGATTTTGTGAAATGGCTGAAAAAAGAAAAAAAACATTTTCTTTTTCTGACTAACTCTAGCGAACGGACCCCACGGGAATTGCAGGAAAAACTGCACCGCCTGGGCGTAGATGTGGAGCGTAATGTTTTTTATACCAGCGCACTGGCTACGGCCCAGTTTTTATCTTCACAACAACCAAAAGGAACTGCCTTCATCCTCGGCGAGGCCGGACTGATCAACGCCATGTATAATGTGGGTTATACGATGAATAATGTGGATCCTGATTATGTGGTGGTAGGGGATACCCGCAACTACAGTTATGAAAAACTGGAACAGGCGGTAAATCTGGTTTTGAAAGGCGCCAAGCTCATCGGCACCAACCCCGATCTATCCGGTCCGGTAGAAAATGGAATAGCTCCTTCAACAAAAGCCCTGATAGCACCCATCGAGCTGGCAGCAGGAAAGCAGGCATATTTCGTCGGAAAACCTAATCCGCTGATGATGCGTATTGCCCTGAAAAAGCTGGGAGTACAAAGAGAAAATGCCATTATTATCGGGGACCGGATGGATACGGACATTATCGCCGGGATAGAATCTGAGATTGATACCCTGCTGGTACTTAGCGGAATATCCTCCCGTGAAACCATCCGTGAGTTTCCATATAAACCCGGATTTATATTAAACGGGGTAGGGGACCTTGTTTCTTGATTTTAAAAAAAGTAAAGAATGCCGGAAATTAACGATAATATATAGTGGGATGTGTAAAGACAAGGCATTGTCTTGTCTTTACACATAAACTTGTCTTAAAATATAAAAGAAAATTATGGTAAAAAAACAAATAACAGGGTTTACGGATTTTCCGGGGCCGGAGGAATTAATGAAATACCATACCGGGAGGATCCTCAACGTAAATGCACACATTCATACTCCTTATTCTTTCAGTGCTTTTACAAACCTGGAAGAACCTTTCCGGATGGCTGTGGAGGAAAAGATTGATGTGCTGGGTTTTAATGATTTTATCAGCGTAAAAGGTTATCCTGATTTTTTCCGCCTGGGAATGATCTATCATGTTTTTCCTTTGTTTAACATTGAATTTATAGGACTGCTGGAAGAAGAACAAAAAAATAATATTTGTGTCAATGATCCAAACAATCCCGGCCGTACTTATTTCAGCGGAAAAGGATTACGATACCCATTTATACCCCCTGCCGGGAAAGAAAAGTTTTTAGATACACTGATAAAAAAAAGTAATGAGCAGGTGCGACAAATGGTAGAAAAGGTAAATCTGCATTTGAAAAAAAACGTACCCGGACTGACTATCTCATTTAAAAATATCCGGGATCTGCTCACCCGGGGTCTGGTGCGAGAAAGACATGTGGCCAAGGCCATTCGTCTGGCCATGGCTGAAAAATTCCCGGAGCCTGAAAAACAAATCGAGGCTTATACGCGTATATTTGAGGGAACTGTTCCCGTTTCTTCCCCTGATAGCCCTGCAACACTGGAAAATGAAATCAGAAACCGTTTGCTTAAAAAAGGGGGTCCAGCTTTTATACCTGAAGATACGGGGACTTTTCTGCCAGTCAATAAGGTCAGGGATTTTATTCTGGAAACAGGGGGGATCCCTTGTTATCCAATATTGCTGGACAACCCGAAAGGGGAGATAACCGGATTTGAATATCCGAAAAAAACACTGGCAGACAGGCTGGAAGTTATGGGTGTTTATGCGGTAGAGTTTATACCGGGCAGAAATGACTGTCGCTATCTGGAAGAATATGCAGAGTATTTCTATAACAGGGGTTTTCTGGTAATGTTCGGCACCGAACACAACACACCGGAAATGATACCTCTGACCGTTTCCTGCCGGAACGGTGTGTCATTGCCGGAAAGTCTGCGGAAAATTGTATATCATGCGACCTGCATAATTGTGGCCCATCAATATCTGATAAGCCGTGGAAAAGATGGTTATTGCCGGCCCGATGGATTGGTACTAAAGAATAAACGGGATTATTTTATCACACTTGGAGATGCAATTATTGAATATTATCAACAGTTAAAATAATATAAGACAGGTATAATGGATGATCAGATGTCGGCAAAATTTGCCTATGAGATATTCCCTGCTTTGCGAATGATAGAAAGAGGTGATAACCTGCCTGTTATCCGGCTGGATAGAGAGAAAGACCTCTTGAGAGCTTCCCATTCCCTAAATGATTTTAAAGCATGGCAGAAGACCTGGACGGGGATGCCTGTTTCTTTTCTGGATCTGGCAGAAGAAACAGAGACAGAGGTGATCATAAATATTATAAAAAAAAGCATGGCAGCAGATACGGGACTATTGATAATCCGGAAACTGGGTCTGATAGCCTGGGGACCAAATGCTGCTGTCGTCAACAGATTACTATCAGGAGAAAAGATACCGGATAAAACAAAAAACACACAGGCTTCTTTCTCAGGTAAAGTGATTATTATAACCGGAGCTGCCCAAGGTTTTGGAAAAGGCCTGGCAGAACATTTTGCAGAAGATGGAGCCTTGGTCGTAGTAGCTGATATTAACAAGGAAACAGGTGAAAAAAGTGTAAATGAGCTGATAGAAAAAACAGGGAATGAAGGAGTAGTCTTTATCCCTGTGGATGTCACAGACAGTGTGTCTGTTGATAGCATGATCCAACAAACCGTATTTTGTTTCGGGGGTTTGGATTTGTTTGTCAGTAATGCAGGTGTGCTTAAGGCCGGTGGACTGGAAACATTGGAGGAAAAAGACTTCGATTTTGTTACCGGCGTGAATTATAAAGGTCTCTATCTCGGTACAAAATATGCTTCCCGTGTGATGAAGACGCAACATAAATATAAGTCTGATCATTTCATGGATATTATCCAGATCAACTCAAAATCAGGACTGCAGGGCAGTAACCGTAATTTTGCTTATGCCGGCAGCAAATTCGGTAGCATCGGCCTTATTCAGTCTTTTGCCCTGGAGCTGGTTCCGGAAAATATCAAGGTGAATGCGGTCTGTCCCGGGAATTTCTTCGATGGTCCTTTATGGTCAGATCCTGACAGAGGTCTTTTTATACAGTATCTGCGGGCAGGAAAAATCCCGGGAGCCAAAACGGTGGAAGATGTGAAAAAACATTATGAAAGCCTGGTGCCCATGAAAAGGGGTTGCTATGTGAACGATGTATATAAAGCTGTTGCCTACCTTGTGGATCAGACATATGAAACAGGACAAGCTTTGCCGGTAACGGGAGGACAGGTTATGTTGAAATAAGATAAAAGGAAAAAGTTGAAGAGACAAGAGACAAGTTATTTAACGCATCCTAATGACTATCAAATGACGATTGTATGACAAGCAAAAACCAAAAATATGAAAACAAAAGCAGTAAGAATATACGGGAAAGAAGATTTAAGACTGGAAACGTTTGAACTTCCCCAGATGCAGGAAGATGAAATCCTGGCAGAGGTTGTCTCGGACAGTATTTGTATGTCCTCCTATAAAGCTGCCAAACAGGGAGCTGCTCATAAGCGTGTACCGGATGATGTACATAAGCATCCGACCATCATAGGTCATGAATTCAGTCTGGTGATAATGAAAGCAGGTGAAAAATGGAGAGACCGCTATCAGCCCGGTCAGAAATTCTCCATTCAGCCGGCATTAAACTATAAAGGGAGCCTGGATGCTCCCGGTTATTCATATCACTATATCGGGGGAGATGCAACGTACGTATTGATTCCTCATGAGGTAATGGAAATGGACTGTTTATTGCCCTATGAGGGAGAAGGTTTTTTCCCGGCCTCACTGGCCGAGCCTATGTCATGCGTCATCGGAGCCTTCCACGCCAGCTATCATACAAAACCAGGAAGCTATGATCATTTAATGGGAATAAGAAGAGGGGGAAATCTGGCTATTCTTGCCGGAGCCGGACCGATGGGCCTGGCAGCCATCAATTATGCTATTTTCTCTGACAGAAGGCCGGCCCTACTGGTGGTAACCGACATTGATGAAGAAAGGCTCAACCGTGCTTCCCGTCTTTACTCTCCGGATATTGCCAAACAACAGGGGGTTGAGTTGCATTACATTAACACCGGAACACTGAAAGATCCGGGAGAATCTTTGAATAAACTTACCGGCGGAGAAGGGTTTCATGATGTTTTTATCTTTGCTCCTGTGGCCGCTGTGGTTGAGCAGGGAGACCATCTGTTGTCCAGGGATGGTTGCCTTAACTTCTTTGCCGGACCTACCAACCCTGAATTTAAAGCTCTACTCAATTTTTACAATGTGCATTATGCTTCCACGCATATTGCCGGGACCAGTGGAGGAAACAACCAGGATATGATCGAAGCATTGGATCTCTTCTCAAAAGGACTGGATCCGTCCGGACTGGTAACACATATTGGCGGGCTGGATGCTGTTGTTAATACTACGCTTCATCTGCCTGAGATCCCCGGCGGCAAGAAATTGATTTATACTCATCTGAGCATGCCTTTAACAGCTATTGATGATTTTGAAAGATTGGGAGCAGATAATCCGCTCTTCGCCAAATTGGATGAGATAACCAGGAAACACCACGGACTCTGGTCAGTAGAAGCAGAGACATATCTTCTGGAACACGGGAAAAAATCAGAATAACAAAAGGGTACACTTAAGGGGACTTAAGCGGATCGTTGTTACAATGATCTTTCTTATTTAGTCTTATCAGGAAAAGTCACTATTTTAATTTATAAGGGATCTTGTAAGAGATCATATAATTGAACCCTATAGGAAAGTTTTTTTGACTGTTTCCATAGCCCGGTATGATGTAAGGCGTCAAAATATCTTTGGGCAACCTTAACAGAAAATGCCCCCTTACATTCCACCCGAGGAACAGATTTTTAAGCACTTCGGCGCGGATACCAACGGTCAGTTCGGCCCAGAATGGATGTACCTGCTGTGCAGAAAGAGAAGTCCCATAATCTCCCCAATAACCATCCCGGATGGTTATCCTGTCGGGTTGTTGTGTAAAACTTCCCGTAGCCACACGAAAGCCCCAGAAGATCGTTCCGTTTTCCTGCGGCAGACGCGGGAGGATATTGTGATCCAGACCTATCCTGGCATAATACCCGTTCATGCTATAGTCGTAATCAACCTCATTTTTATCATAAGTAAGAGATCCTCCTCCGGCGGTAATGAACCAACCATCTTTGACTTCGGCATCCAGGGTAATCTCATAACCTTTTTGCTGCGGTGTTTGAAGATACCCGGCAAAAGGCAACAGGTCAAGCCCAAAACGAACACCCCCATACCGCGTCGAATCGGTCTGGGAATAAACGGTGACAGCCGAAAATAAACTAATGCCTAAATAAATATATTTTAAGGTTTTCATGATCTATATTAGTAACCAGTGAATCCATAATGGCTACAGAATCAATTTGATGATTGGTAGTAAAGATATGTGACAGACTATATTCCTGTAAAAAACCACATTCAAAAGACAGCAATCTGATATTCCTTGTGTATGAAAAAAGTAAGGTATCCGTTGTCCCGTTATAACAAATCACAAAGCTGCACGAATCCCGGTCAGGTTCCATAGGCAGATCTATTTTATTTACCGTTTGTATTCGGGCCGTAAGCAGGCTGTCTTCCCTCCCGACGCCATAGATATCCACGTCGGTTAATGACGTATCCTTATCCTGCTCATTTACCAGCGTAACAAAACGGGTATGGCAATAGACCTCTGTGGATTCGGTGCATTTTGGCGATAACTGGCAGCCTCCGGTGATTAGGAGGATAAAGAATAAGAGCGTTTCCCTGATATGCTTATACCTCTTTGTCAATGTTTTAATGACCGTCTTTCGATTGATACAGGAATTCCTTACCGGTTTCTTCCACAATTCTTCGGTACCAGTCTTCCCCGTAACCGGGTTGACTTAATTTAGGGTTGTGAAAGCGATAGCCTTTGGGAACGCTGACTTTTTCTTTGATATTCCCGTCCATATATTTGGTAAAGAGGTAAGCGTATAATTTCTTCCATACTTTTACGGTATTCCCTCCCTGGAGAACAGAATAATCTGTCAGGAATTTACGGGCAAGTTTCGGGTCTCTGGCATAAAGATCAGAAGCAGCCATGTCAATGCCTTTTATCTCATTAATATATTTTGATTCCAGCTCATACTGAACTTTTCTGATGTCCGGGATGATTACGTTGTAACGTGTATAAGCAAAATTAGATACCTGGTTAAAGACCCAGAAGGCGGCATCGTCGCTGAAATCCATCATATCTCCATTTCCTGTTTCAAATTCGTGAGGAATGCTGGTTATACCGCAGTACATAGGGGTATAAACCGTGGAATAAGTATCGTCCACGCCAAACCAGAAGATGCCGCCGATAGGGTCTGGCAGCCATCTTCTGCCTTGTGCAACAAAAGAAAAACCAGTCTGTTGGGTGGAGATGGCCCGTTCATTAAAATAGGTTTTTCCGTCCACTTTCCAGGTTAACGGACGCCACCGGTATCCACAGCCAAAAGGACCGGCACCTATATCACGGGTCATGTCCATGGGTGTTCCTTCAAAATGATCACGCATCATTTCCATAACATCATGAACAGTTAACTTCTTATCCGGTTTCACCCAAAGAGGCATCCGATTAGACAAATCTTTTCCCATAGCATAAGACAGATATTTATCCATCCCCGGAGCCACTTTGGTAAAACCTGACCAAACCCTTGCTTCGCAGAATCTTGCCCCTCCAAAATTAAGGGGGGCATAAGCATCAGCGAAGCTGAAGTCTTTGTCTTTTCCCTTAAAATACTTGTGCTTTCTTGCTACTTTAATTACATCAGCAGCATAAACGGTGGTAATTTGCGGATCAGAAATTTTGTCCAGGTGTTTTGAAGAAATGGAAGTCTTTCCGTCTTCCAGCGGGAAGGTTGTAATCCTGGCCTGATTGGCATGTCCACAGATATACCCGTCGGGCACCCGTCGGGCTACCCAGACAGCTCCTTTGTTTCCCGGACCTTTGCCGATTACTTCCATAATCCAGACTTCATTTGGATCTGAAATAGAAAAAGACTCTCCTTCGCTGTAATACCCGTATTCAGCCATCAGGTCTGCAAAAATCCTGATAGCTTCACGGGCCGTTGTGACACGTTGCAGGGTTATGTACATCAGACTTCCGTAATCTATTATGGCTGTAGTGTCCCTTAATTCTTCACGACCCCCGTAAGTAGTTTCTCCAATAGCCACCTGGTGTTCGTTCATGTTCCCTACCACAGAATAAATATGGCTAACTTGTTTTATTCTGCCAAGAAATTTTCCGGTATCCCACTCATAAACATCCAGCATGGCACTGTCAGCATAGTCTTTGGCCGGCCGAAAATACAACGCACCATACAGAACATGACTGTCTGCAACATAAGTAATCATAGTGGACCCATCCACTGTTGCTCCCCGACTGATTAAAAAGTTTGTACAGGCGGTAGCCTGATGCATGATAATAAAAACGGCAAAAAGAAAGAATAATCCACTTATCCTGAAAAAACGTTTTCTAACCATTATTGCTATTTTTCGTTGCTATTAAAAAAGGACCTACCTAAAATGGAAATCAGGAAGTCACAAAAATAAAAAAGAAAACAGGAATGCAAGACCGGACATGAGATATTCTTTACATCATGAAATTAACAATGTTTTCGAGATCTTCTTTGTTTAGAAAATGTACCAGTCCGCTGGCATTGTTTTTTATCAATTGGTTCAGTATTTCAATTTTTTTTGAATTATCTATCAAGACATCTGATAGATTTACAGGACACTTAATAAAGACAAAAAACCGGACAAGTTCCGTAATGACTTCATCGGGGTCGGAAGTAGCAAAAAGCAATTGTCCCAATTTGGATATTCTTTCCGGAATCCTTTTTTTCATCAGTTTCAACCAGGCAGGATAGACAATAGAGAGCGTGGCTCCATGGGGGATATCATACAGAAAAGAAAGTTCATGGCCAATAGCATGTGCCCCCCAGTCTCCTGTAGAACGGCCATAAAGGGTGGTTCCGTTGAGTGCGAAGGTTGCATCCAGCATGATATTTGCCCTATATTCGTAGTCTCCCGGATTATCTATTACCTTCGGGGCATAATGCATGGCATCTTTGATAATATCCACCACGAACTGATCGGTTAAGGAGACATCGCTGTCGCCGAAAAAAGCCTCCAGGGCATGTGCAATCAGATCAGCAATGCCATAGGCCGTGTATTCAGGCGTTACTGTTGCTGTGAAAGAAGGATCCAGAAAAGAATGTTTAGGATAGGACAGGATATGTTTTAATCCTTTTTTAGTGGCGGCGTCAAAGTCCTGTAAAACAGCCGCATTATTCATTTCTGTGCCTGTAGCGGCCAAGGTTAAAACAGCAATCAACGGGATATTTGAAACAGGTTTGGCTTTTGCTGTCATTACATCCCATGCTTTCAGATTGTCCGGAATACACAGGGACATAATTTTGGCCGAATCAATCACACTGCCTCCTCCCAAAGCAACAATAACATTTACCCCTTTTTCTCGTGCGAGGGTAACAGCCCGGTCAACATCCGATGCCAGAGGATTGGGACGTATCCCTGGGAAGTCAATAATTTCAAGTCCTTCATTTTTCAAAGTGCCGGTGATTCGTTGGTAATACCCGTATTTTTTGGCTGAATTTCTGCCATAGACCAATAACACACGCTTACCATATGATCTTGCTACTGTTCCCAGATCATCTGTCACATCTTTCCCAAAATGCAACTGCACCGGATTATAAGCCACAAAATTTTTCATATTTATTTTGATTTCAGTTACATGTTCACAATAATTCCACTGCTACTGTCTTTTGTAGCACCTGTTACCGAGGACAGACAGTTGATTTTATTATCTTTTCGTAATATACCTATAAAAGCAAAGATAAGAGCTTCTTTGAAATCCACAAGAGTATCGGTGGGGATAACAACTTCTGCCCGGCATTTTTCCTTTAGAAGGTCTGTTAGAAAAACATTATGTGCACCCCCTCCGGTTACCAGCATTTTCTCCTTATCATTTGGGGTAATCGAACCACATATTTGCATAGTGATGTGTTCATAAACGGTCCTTAGTTTATTTGCTGCAGGAATATCAAAGCTGTCAAGGACAGGGAAAAAAAATGATTCCAGCCATTCCCTGCCAAGAGACTTAGGGGCAGATTTGTGATAATAATCCAATTCGTTGAGGCGGGTAAGCAAGAGGGTGTCTATTTTTCCGTGGCGTCCTGTCTCCCCGTCCCTGTCCAGATCCATACCCATAGGTTGAACAATATGTTGTACAGCCAGGTTTGCAGGGCAGGGATCAAAGGCAATCCGTTTTGTTTGCCTTTCAAAGGAGATGTTAGCAAATCCACCAAGATTAAGACAATATGTATATTCAGGAAAAAGCAGACGGTCTCCCATGGGTGCCAGGGGAGCTCCTTGTCCGCCGAGTGCTACATCCAGTGAGCGGAAATCAAAAACAACGGGGATTCCGGACACTGCCGCCAGGGTATTGCCATCTCCCAACTGGAAAGTGAGGTGGTTTTGTGGTTGATGAAAGATGGTATGACCATGAGAGGCCACCAGATGGGGCCGGATGGAAACATCTTTGAGAAACAGGTTCACCTGTTGCCCAAGATACCTGCCATATTCTTTATGCAACCGGATGAGAGAAAGTCCATCCAGACTGCCTGCAGAAGATAACTCCTGCTTCCAGGCTTCAATATATGGGTTGGTTTCTGATTTCAGAATTGTAAATTTCCATTTCTCGGATATTTGTGTAAAACCGGCCAAAATAAGATCCAGCCCGTCCAGCGACGTACCAGACATCAATCCTACAGCATATTTTATTCCGGAAGTCAAGGTAATAGGATGTAAATAATTTTGTAAAAATATAAAAATATAAGGTTTTTTTTACTTTTGTCATTCCATTTCTATCCAAAACAATAATAATATGAAACCAGTTCTATTAATTTTAGCAGCAGGCATGGGCAGCCGTTACGGCGGATTAAAACAAATTGACAAAGTGGGCCCCGGAGGGGAAGCTATCATCGATTATTCTATCTATGATGCCATTCGTGCCGGATTTTCAAAGATCGTTTTTGTTGTTCGTAAAGAAATCGAACAGGATGTGAGATTTTTCTTTGAACCCAGACTGAAAGGAAAGATCCCGTTCGATTTTGTACACCAGGAACTGGATATGATCCCTGAAGGAATTTCGGTACCTGTCAAACGCAAAAAGCCCTGGGGGACAGGACATGCCGTACTGGTAGCCGCCTCAAAAATTAAAGAACCTTTTGCTGTAATTAATGCAGATGACTTCTATGGCCCTTCCGCTTATCGCCAGTCAGCAGATTTTCTGATGCATAATACGGGTCTCAATGAGTATGCCATGGTGGGATACCGGCTGGATAATACATTATCGGAGAATGGTTCTGTAGCCCGTGGAATATGTAAAACAAATACACAGGATTACCTCAAGGAAGTCACAGAACATACCAAAATATATCGTGAAAACGGAAAAATAATCTCTCTACTGGAGGATGGGAGTAAAAGGGAGTTTAAAGGTCATGAGCCCGTTTCCATGAATTTCTGGTGTTTCAATCCGGATATTTTCCCGGAACTGGAGAAGCTGTTTAGCGTATTTATCCGTGAACATGCCGGTGACCCTGAAGTTGAGTTTTTTATTCCTCTGCCTGTTACTTCCATGATCCGTAGCGGAAAAATCAAAATGAAAGTGCTGAAGAGCAGGGAATCCTGGTTTGGTGTGACATACCGTGAGGATAAACCAGTGGTGGAACAAAAGATCAGAGAACTGGTTGACGCCGGTGTCTATCCGGAAAATCTTTGGGTTTAAGAGAAATAAAATAGGTATTTAAATAGGTATTT
>CAYLJE010000004.1:18952-42799 GCA_964383915.1 uncultured Rikenellaceae bacterium | reverse complement strand
ATCCGGAAAATCTTTGGGTTTAAGAGAAATAAAATAGGTATTTAAATAGGTATTTAAATAGGTATTTTTATAATCTATTCTTTACGAAAATTCTTCGCAGGGACCTTACCAGAAAAAATCTTTTTCAAAAATTGCTATATTATTTGTCTTATCGGTTACTTCAAGTATCAGATGGTGTGGCTGGTTGTCCGAAAGCCTTTTTTTATCAAAACGGTAAAGTAACAACTTCCGTTTGGGTTCATATTCAAATAATACCCATTGACCATCAATCGTTCCATTATAGGTAGCAATACCAGCCAGGTTATCCCGGATGATAAACCGGAGGGAGAGAACATTATGAAAATTTACTTTCGACGTGTCAAACAAAGGGTTAATATCAGGCGGGACAGTGTCTGTCAACAGGGTATATGTGCCAAATTTTGAGAGGGTGCCTGTCACCTTTTCCCCATTCCATTTTCCACCGGCAGGCTCGGGTTGTCCCGGATTACTGACCTCTGCTATCAACAACTTGTCTTCTTTACCGTCAGGACAATAATCCGGCTGGATCCAGACTGTAAAGGGAAGTTGTAACGGAGTGTAAGCATCCTGTATCTGATAAACAGAAGAAAAAGCATGTTCCGGTCGTTGTTTGATCTTCAGGTGGAAAACAAGGGTGTCATAAAGCGCCAGTCTGGGAATAAATAATCTGAATTTATCAAATGAATAATAATTATCCCGGTTATATGGCATGATAGAAAGATAATTATCTTCAGAATTCAGGGTTTTGAGAGGAACCGGTTTTACGGTTTTGACAGCATAAAAAACCAGCCGGGAAGTATTCCCATCTATATCGGAAATGATAAACTCCAGCTGGTGAATCCGTTCATCAGAAAAATTTACAATACCTTTATCAAGGACTTTTTTATAGATATCCAATTTGTTATTAGGTAAGATAATTGTGCGGATCACATTCCGGTTTTCTTTTATTTTTTCTTTGTAGTCAATATAACTGTTTATATACCTGGTTTCTCCATATGTGAATTCATCCATGGTATAATAAAAAAAAAGTTGGTTATCAACCAGGAGTTTAAAAGAATAAACTCCGCACCGGTTGTTTGACCCGTTTATGTAATCCTGGGCTTCCAGTCCCAGGGAAAAAGGACCGGTTACATGAATGATGGTGTCAGCCAGGGAATAAATATGAAGACCTGACGGTTTGGTTCTGAACATTTGTTTCTCATGCCGGTTGTTAATCAGTGTAGTCTTGCTTTCCGGATAAATATAAAGTCTGAATAGTTTTGGCGCAATGGTATCTACTACCGGGAAATGGAACAATAATGGGTTGACAGGGGCTTCCTTTTGTGTTTCACGGATCTCAAAATGCAGATGAGGACCGGATGAATTGCCTGTGTTGCCAGAGTATCCCACCAACTGACCTTTCCTTACCTTGAACAGACCGGCTTCGGGAAACATATCCACGGTATAACTTTTCCTTTTATATTGTTCCCCGATGACATAATTAGAGATTTCTTCTGCAAAGCGGCTAAGATGGGCATACACAGAGGTGTATCCATCCGGGTGCGTAACATATACAGCTTTCCCAAAACCGGACAAGGATATTTTGATGCGGGAAATATATCCTTTTTCGATCGCATATACATTCTCCCCGATTCTTCCGTTGGTTTTTATGTCAATGCCGGAATGAAAATGATCCGGACGGATTTCACCGAAATTCGATGATAAATGAATCGGAAATCTGACCGGAGAATTAAACCGTATCTCTGTATTTTGAGCTATTGTTACAGGAAGAAATGAAAAAAAGAAAAATCCCGTAAAAAAAATCCATATTCTTCTATATAGGTTCATAAGAAAGACTTTAAGGTTGCAAAACTATAAATTAATTGTCATGGAAGTAAATTAGATGATTCTTTTTTTTTGTAATTCCACAATCAATATTAATTTTGTATAAAAATACTTTCGTTATGGCAGCAAACGAAATGTTATTGCAACTGCGGGAAAAAATAAAAAAGATAGGAGATAGGCTGCAGCGTTACGGCACTGAAAACAGAACTTTAAAAGAAGATTTAAAGACACGTGAAGAGCTTTTAAAACAAAAAGAAAACGAATTAAGAAACCTGGAAACTAAGTATGAAACATTGAAACTGGCAAAATCAATCTCGGGCATAAACACAAGTGGTGAGGATGCCAGCAATAAAATAAATTTGATGGTACGGGATTTAGACAGGTGCATTGGCCTGTTAAACCGTTAAAAGAGGAGTGTTGAGAAGGAGTTATGGAAGAGAAGCTCACAATAAGGGTAAATGTAGCAGACAGATATTATCCACTGAAGGTTGACCGATTGGATGAAGAGAAGATTCGTAAAGCTGCAAGAATGATTAATGAAAAGGTGTTGCAATATAAGCAAAGGTATGCAGATAAGGATTCACAGGATTTTCTGGCCATGGCAGCTTTGCAGTATGTTGTAAAATTGATTGATAGTGAAAGAAATGCTGATATATCTCCCATTATGGAAGATATCCAGGAGTTAAACAAAGAATTGGATGACTATCTGAACAGAGAATAAACGTTCTTTTACATATTAAAAAAATTAAGTTAGCCCGCTTAATTTCTATAACTCTGCTGAAAACTCAACACTACTTACATTGGAGCCCAGCTCGTGAACTGTACGACAGGCCTCAGTCCCGGGCAACCGGGACCTTCTCCGGAAGGCAGTGGAAGTCGGAATGTTTATGGCAGCTCCACCCATGTCGAATTGGGGTTTTACTAGGTTATGGAAATGAGCGGGCTTTTTTTTAAAATATTTAAAACAGACAGACTATGATTTTATTAACAAATGTATCTTTAATCTTGTTTGAGGTTGTCACCGTGTCCGTTTTTTTTATCGGATTTGTAATTGCCTTTTTTATCTTCAGCAAAGCACTTAAGAACAAACAAAAGAAGATTATCTCAGAAGCTAAAGTAGAAGCGGAGATAATTAAAAAAGACAAAATCCTGCAGGCCAAAGAAAAGTTTTTACAATTAAAAACAGAGCATGAAAGGTACATTAATGAACGAAACAATAAGCTAGCTGCAGCTGAACAACGTTTTAAGCAAAAAGAATCGACGCTGAATCAAAGATTAGAAGAGAACCAGCGCAAAGAGAAAGAGATGGAAGCGATACGCACCAACATGAATAATCAGTTGCAACTCGTTGAAAAAAGAAACGAAGAGCTGACTCGCATGCATAAAAGGCAGGTAGAACAGTTGGAAGTTATTTCCAGTCTCTCTGCTGATGAAGCCAAGGCTCAGCTGATCACCTCCCTGAAGGATGAAGCCAAAACAGAGGCCATGTCCTATATTAATGAAATTGTCGATGAAGCCAAGATGACGGCGAACAAAGAAGCCAAACGCATCGTAGTGCAGACTATTCAACGTGTGGCCTCCGACACGGCCGTCGAAAATGCCGTGACAGTCTTTAATATCGAATCAGACGAGATCAAAGGGCGTATTATCGGCCGGGAAGGTAGAAATATCAGAGCGCTGGAAGCTGCTACAGGGGTGGAAATCATAGTGGACGATACCCCGGAAGCCATCCTGCTTTCCTGTTTTGATCCTATACGCCGTGAAATCGCACGTCTGGCCCTTCACCAACTGGTGACGGATGGACGAATACATCCTGCAAGAATTGAAGAAGTAGTGAAGAAAACTTCCAAACAAATTGAAGAAGAAATTGCTGAAGTCGGCAAAAGAACGGCCATAGATCTGGGTATTCATGGTTTACATCCCGAGCTGATCCGGCTGGTGGGTAAAATGAAATACCGGTCCTCTTATGGTCAGAATCTGTTACAACATTCCCGCGAAGTAGCCAACCTGTGTGCTATTATGGCCTCAGAGCTGGGACTGAATCCAAAACTGGCAAAAAGAGCAGGATTACTTCATGATATCGGAAAGGTCCCCGATGATGAACCTGAATTGCCACATGCTATCCTGGGTATGAAACTGGCAGAAAAATACAAAGAAAAACCTGAAGTGTGTAATGCCATTGGTTCGCACCATGATGAAGTGGAGATGACTACTTTGTTGGCACCTATTGTTCAGGTCTGTGACGCTATCTCAGGCGCCCGGCCCGGCGCAAGAAGAGAAGTGGTTGAATCGTATATAAAAAGATTGAAAGACCTGGAAGAGCTGGCGCTGGAATATCCGGGGGTTAATAAAACGTATGCTATTCAGGCAGGCCGTGAACTAAGGGTTATCGTCGGGGCTGATCAGGTGTCGGATCAGGATGCAGAAAAGCTATCCTTTGATATTGCCAGAAAGATTCAAAATGAAATGACCTATCCCGGACAGGTTAAAATTACCGTCATCAGGGAAACCCGGGCCGTAAATTATGCTAAATAAAGGATGCAGATGGCTTATGAATTTTATGTTGGGTGAATATTTTGTCCTCTCAGATGAAAAAGAAAATATCTTATGATAAAACTTGTCAACCTGGTTGGCGCCAGGCCCCAGATTATCAAAGCTTCTGCTATTAGTCGTGCCATTTCCGGTAGTTTCCGGAGTGAAATCAGGGAAATTGTTGTTCACACCGGCCAACATTATGATCATCAAATGTCTGCTGTCTTTTTCGAGGAGCTGAAGATACCGGAGCCTGACCTGAATCTTCATGTCGGTTCCGGGAGCCATAGCTTGCAAACCGGCACCATGATGATCCGAATAGAAGAGATGTTGCATGAAGTCAAACCGGATGTAGTGGTTTTATATGGTGATACAAACTCAACCCTGGCCGGCAGTCTGGCCTCTGCTAAAATTCATATTCCGGTGGTGCATATAGAAGCGGGCATGAGAAGTTTTAATAAAAACATGCCGGAAGAAATTAACAGGATTACCTGTGATCATGTGTCCACATTGCTTTTTTCTCCGACCATTGCAGGATTTAAAAACCTGATCAGGGAAGGATTTATCCCCGAAAATTCTCCGCCTTATCATATTAACAATCCCAAAATATATCACTCGGGGGATATTATGTATGATAACAGTCTTTTTTTTGGCAAACTGGCAGAAAAAAATAAAGACCTGCTCAACAACCTGGGGATCCGTGAGAATGATTTTATCCTGGTCACCATCCACCGTGATCATAATACAGATGATATTGAACGTTTACAGGCAATCTTTGAGGCGTTGCTGGAAATTTCTGTCTCTTCCGGTATGCCGCTTATCATCCCGTTACATCCCAGGGCTGCCAGAGCTCTTGTAAATTTGCCGGAAAAACTAAAGAAAGATATCAATAAAAACCCCCGTTTGAGAATCATACCTCCGGTTTCTTTTCTGGAGATGACCCTCCTGGAAAAAACCGCCCTGCTGATTATGACCGACTCGGGAGGAGTACAGAAAGAATCTCATTTTTTCAAAAAACCCTGCCTGGTATTTCGTCCTGAAACAGAATGGGTGGAACTGACAGAAAACGGAACGACGTTGCTTGTAGATGCAGATAAACAGAAAATAATCCATGGCGTTGAAACCTTCTGGAAAAAGACCAATCTTCATTTTCCTGAATTTTACGGAGACGGTCATGCCGCTGAGTTTATATGCCGTGAAATCATTGAAAATCTTTAAAGCAGTATGCATGATCCGGATAAGACAAAAACTGCTCAGGTGATGAGAAAATCCATCTGGTTTATTATCTCATATGTCTTCACGGTTTTGGTTATATTTTGGATTGGGAATAATCTGACACACGCTTTATTGACCGGGGTGGTGATGGTCCCTGTTGAATATCTTTTAACGCTTCTTTTGCTGGGAAAGAAACCATATGCTGTCACCGGAAGACAAAGACATGTTCCGGTTGTTGTATGGTTTACAGGGTTGTCAGGTGCCGGAAAAACCTCCCTTGCAAGGGCGGTGGTCGAAACATTCAGAAAACAAAACCTCCCTGTTGAGTTTTTGGACGGGGATGCCCTCCGTTACATTTTTCCTAAAACAGGTTTTTCTAAAGAAGAACGGGACCGTCATATTCGAAGAGTTGGTTTTCTTGCAGGTTTGCTCGAAAAAAACGGCATCTCAGTGGTTGCTTCTTTTATTTCTCCGTATCAGGAATCCCGCGAGTTTGTCAGAAAACATTGTCGTCATTTTATTGAGATCTATGTATCCACTCCTTTATCGGTATGTGAACAACGGGATGCAAAAGGATTGTATGCTAAAGCCAGGGCTGGTGATATCCACCACTTTACCGGTCTGGATGACCCTTATGAAGTACCTTCGAATCCCGAAATTATGATAGATACAAGTGGCAGGAGTGTGGATCGTTGTGCCTGGGAGATTCTTGAGAAAATAAATATTTCCGACATAAGAAAATAGGTGTTCTGCCTGTTTTTTTGCATTTTTAACCGGTCAACAAAATAATGAATAGAAGGATGAAAATTCTGGTCACGGGCACAGCCGGTTTTATCGGGTACCATCTGGTACGGCAATTGCTGGACCAGGGACATACAGTGATTGGGTTGGATCAGATCAATAATTACTATGATCCTGAGCTTAAATACAACCGTTTGCATGAAACAGGCATAGATAAAGAAAAGATTATATGGAATACACCGGTGCAGAGTGATCTTTATGAGAATTATCTGTTTTACAGGATCAACCTGGAGGATAAAAAAAAGATACTTCACCTTTTTGAAAGAGAAAAACCGGAGAGAGTGGTTCACCTGGCAGCCCAGGCCGGCGTTCGCTATAGTCTAACGCATCCTTTTGCCTATCTGGACAGTAATATCACTGGTTTTTTAACCATGCTGGAAGCATGCAGGCACCATCCTGTTGATCATTTTATTTTTGCCAGTAGTTCCAGTGTCTATGGTTTGAACAGGGACCTGCCTTTTTCTGTTCATAACCCGGCAGATCATCCGCTGAGCTTATATGCAGCCACCAAAAAATCAAATGAAATGATGGCTCATACCTATAGCTATCTTTATAACATTCCTTCCACAGGATTACGTTTTTTTACAGTTTACGGACCCTGGGGCCGCCCCGATATGGCTCTTTTTTTGTTTACCGAAAAAATACTTGCAGGACAACCCATAGATGTTTATAACTATGGGAATATGGAACGGGATTTTACATACGTGGATGATATTGTGAAAGGAATCCTGTCTATTATGTCTTTGCCTCCGGAGCCTGAAAGAAACTGGGATGCCAGAATGCCAGATCCGGCCGTATCTTCAGCTCCTTACCGCATCCTCAATATAGGTAACAGTAAACCCGTTAAATTAATGGACTTCATCCGTGCATTGGAAGAGACTTTGGGGAAAAAAGCACGGTTGAATAAAATGCCTATGCAACCCGGCGATGTCCCTGCTACCTGGGCAGATGTAAGTGACCTGACACAATTGACAGGATACCAGCCAACAACAGATGTGAAACAGGGTATCCGTAATTTTGTTGAATGGTACCTGCATTATTACAGATAGTTTATCCGGTTTCAGAATATAGAAAATCGTTCCGGTTATTTTACGGATAATCTACGCACAATCTCTTTCATTTCTTTTTGATGATCTTCCATGCTTTTTACCAGTTTGAACTGAACCCTTGTCCGTTCCAGGTTATGTCCCGGATGATGTATTTTAAAATACCGGTCCCCAGCAATGTAATCCGTCAAAAAACGCAATCCGATAATAAAGGTCATCATGCGGGAGGAAAAGGCCAGATAGTCTGTTTCTGCCGGTGTTAATTCTTCCCTGGTTTCTTCCATAAAGCCATGGGTAAAAGCTTCAAAAAAATCCATTCTTACATATACTTTACCCAGATCTTTTTCATCCTCAAAAGCCGAATTGGCAGTGGTGCGGATAGCATCTCCGAAATCATAATGGATATATCCCGGCATGACCGTATCCAGATCGATGACACACAGGCTTCTGTCATGTTCATCCAGTAAGACATTGTTAAATTTCGTATCATTGTGTGTGATCCGTAGCGGGATACTCCCCTTTTTCCCCAGGCGAAGAATGGTTTTCATTTCTTCGGCATGGGTATAGACAAACTGAATATCTTCAGGTATTTCATGTGCTCTGCTTTCCGGATCTTTTTCCAATACGCTAAAAAAGTTGTTTAGTCGCAGTGCCATGTCATGAAAACCGGGGATCACTTCATAGATGACTCTTGGGTCCAGCCCTGAAATCAGGGTCTCAAAACGTCCGATAGCCCGTCCTCCTTCATAAGCCTGATCAACGGTTTCTACCCGGTCATAGCTCTTGTTTTTGTCAATAAAAAGATACATGCGCCAATAATCACTCTGCGCGTTCCGATAATATAAGCCTCCGTCAGTGGCAGGAATAATCGTTAATGTTTCCCTGTCCGGATCAGATCCCGGGATCATACCAAGCTTGTTACGGATGTACGAAGTTACCTTGTAAATATTGTTTTGTAACTTATCCACATCATTAAAAATATAGGTATTGATCCTTTGAAGGATATAGTCGAAATGATTTCCTTCGGCAGTGACTACTTTATAAGTATCATGAATATGTCCGGAACCATAGGGAAAAGCTTTTTCGAAAGTTCCCTCAGCCCGGAAACGGCTAAATATCTCCTTTAAATGATTTTCCATTATTGAATAATTTTACAATATACACGGAAGCATATTGCCGCATGTCCAACTATAAATATTTTCGATGCATTCAGGCTTTCTTTCTACCAACCTTATAACCGTATGAGGCAAAGTAGAAAATAACAAGATAGGAAACAATAAGAATAGCATAGGCATGGGTACTACTGTATTCGGCGGGCAGTCCTGCCAAATAGCCATAAAGCAAAGGGATCAATGCCCCCCCTGACACAGCCATGATCATGATTGCCGATCCAAGTTTAATGAATCTACCCAGTCCGTGTATGGCCAAAGGCCAGATGGAAGGCCACATGATAGAGTTGGCAAACCCAAGCAATGCCACAAACAACACAGAAGTATAACCATGCGTTAAAACCGCAACTGTTGTAAAAATAAGTCCCATTACTGCAAAATATTTCAATGCCTTTTGCTGGGAAATATATTTCGGAATGGTAATGATCCCCAAAAGATAGCCGACAATCATGGCAATCAGGGTATAAGAAGAGAAAAATCTTGCCACCTTAATATTAAACCCGAGAGAAAGACCATAGTTTATCATGGTATCAACGGAAACTACTTCGGCGCCTACATAAAAGAACAACGTTATAACACCGAGCCAAAAATAAGGAAACTGAAAGATACTGGATTTTTTTGCTTCATGTTCTTTGGGTTTTTCCTCTTCAGCTTCTACTTCGGGCAGTGGCGAAAATATAATCAGTAAAGCCAACAACACAAGAACTATTGCCATAATAACATAAGGCATAATAACTTTGTGGGCCAGTTGATCCAGCGCTGCCACTTTATCAGCTGCAGACAAGGTATCCAGTTGATTTTTAAATTTACCTATGTTTTTAAGCAAAATGGAACCCAGAATAAAAGGGCTTAATATTCCAGCAAATTTATTGGCTACCCCCATAATACTAAACCGTTTGGCAGCACTTTCGATAGGCCCCAGGATGGTTACATACGGGTTGGAGGCCGTTTGCAATATAGTCAGTCCGGTACCCTGAACAAATAACCCAAGCAAGAACCAGACGTAAGTTCTTGTTAAAGCCGCAGGTATAAAAATCAAAGCCCCGACGGCCATGGTTATCAGTCCGATGGACATTCCATTTTTAAAGCCTGTCTTTTCCAGCACTTTTGACGAGGGTATGGCCATTACAAAGTAAGATATATAAAAAGCAAAAGTAACAAAATAGGATTCTAAGGAAGTTAGCTCACAGGCTGTTCTTAAATAAGGGATCAGCGTAGCGTTAAGCCAGGTTATAAAACCAAAGATGAAAAATAAAATTCCGATAATAACAATTGCTATGCTGTAATCTCTTTTCTTGTCATTTCGATGGGCTGTCATTTTTTTATTTTTAAAATTATAAAATAAAAATACAAAGTATTAATAATCATTATTCAGTGCAAACACCGGTTTCCGGTTAATCCAGCGTCCCCGGGTAAAATCAGGAAAGTATTGCGGGGCACTGCCTTCAGCGAGAGACCGTTCCGATAGCGACGTAATAGAGCTCCATGAAGCTGCATCATAAACATCTATAGGTGGTTCGATCTTACGTTTCACCGATTCCACAAAGGCATGATCTACAAAGAAATCCATCCCTCCATGGCCTGATCCGGCAGCATATTCCCCATATTGTTTCCAGAGAGGATGATCATATTTCTTCAGCCAGTCATCCATTTTTTCCCATTGGTCATGTTCAGGACTTTGGTTTTCCACATAAATCCTTTGTCGGTTAGAATCAAAATCAGCCAGACCATTGGTTCCCTGTACACTGAAATCAAGAGAGTAGGGTTTTGGGGAATTAGTGTCATGCGTAACCAGGATTGTTTCTCCATTATAAGTGGTGATCAATGAGGTTACAATGTCTCCCAGTTTCCATTTGAGCCTGGCATTGGGATGATTAGGTCCCCCCGCAGGATTGTTGACAATGTAACGGTGTAACCCTCTGCTTTTTGTGGCATGGGAAGTGAGATAAAGGAAACGGTTTCCCCGGTTAATGTTCAACATCATTGCCACAGGTCCGATGCCATGGGTAGGGTAGAGGTCGGCATTTCTATGTAGAGAATGCTGGGTACGCCAGCGAGCTTCTCCGCGGGCTCCTTTACCAAAAGTTACGCCCGGGGAAAATTTCACTCCGCGTAAGTCATGACGATACCCGCAACGCATATGGGTGAGTTCCCCGAATAGATCCTGACGAACCATGTTTAAAACAGCCATTACATCACGCCGGTAGCAAACATTTTCCATGATCATGGTAGGCACACCCGTTTCTTCATAAGTGTTTACGAGGTCCCAGCACTCGGTCAGGGTGGTTGCCGCAGAAACTTCCACTCCGGCATATTTTCCTGCTTTCATGGCAGCAACAGCCATGGGCGTATGCCAGTTCCAGGGGGTGGCAATAATAACACCTTCCAGATCATCCCGTTGTAGTAATTTTAAAAAAGCATGTTCGCTATCAGAATATACTGTTGCTTTGGGATAACCGGCTTTTGTTATTAAATGCTGAGCCAGATCAATGGCATCCGGATCAATATCACAAATAGCAGGAACGACAATATCATCCCTTTTTAACAAATTACGAAGATGCGTGCGCCCCCGACCTCCAACACCAATGAATCCAATGGTAACTTTTTTTGCCTTTTTTGATGAAGATTCCCCAAAAGATAGGGAAGGTACCATGGTCAGACCCAGGCTTCCAACAGCCGTCGTTTTAACAAAATTACGACGACGTATTCCACGATTTTTTAGTGTTTGTTTCATAATTTTATTTTAAGAATTGATTGTATATTTTAATGAAGGGAGGCCATGCACTAATTTTTCAAAGATGTAAATGTAGAAGATTTGACTAAAACATCAAAAGAAAATTTGTTTTTTTAGTTCTAAAATTTGTGAACCAGATTGAATTGATTTATATTTGAGATATTAAATAAAAGCTTTTATTAATCATATGTCTATGGGTACAAGTAATGAAACTGAATTAGGACGCCATATTGAAGAAATGGCAAAAATGTTTGAAAAAATGAACTTTTCACCCATGCAGGGAAGGATTCTTGCTTATCTTTTAAGTTCCGGCCACCAGGATAAAACATTTGATGAGATGGTGTCTTTTTTCCGAGCCAGTAAAAGCACGATAAGTAATTCCCTTAATTATTTAATATCTCAAAAACTGGTCGATTACAATATGCTGGCCGGAAAAAGAAAAAGGCATTTCTATATTACAGAAAATCTACCTGTGGTATATATGCAATATCAACTGGAGACGATCGGTTATTTCAAGGAATTGTCTTATAAAACACTTTCCTTTAACAATATGGACCAGAAAGAGATGAACCAAATGATTCACGGCTGGATTGAATTTGCAAACCGGTATGAAAAACAGCTCCTTCAGGCAATACAGGATTTTGACAATAATAAATCTTCTCTCTTATAATATGTGATAACATTTCATTATTTTGCTTAAATTTTAACCCTGAAGAATCGTAAACATATGATGTTTTATCACACATTTTTATATCTATTCAAAATAAATTAATTAATTATGGAAGAAATAAAAGGAATCAATCGTTTACAGGGAAGCATGCCCAGGATAGGTATCCGTCCTGTAATTGATGGCCGGCGCAAAGGGGTTCGAGAATCCCTCGAAGGCCAGACCATGGGCATGGCCAAACGGGCAGCACGGCTTTTATCAGAAAATCTGCGACATTCGAATGGACTCCCTGTCGAAGTGGTTATTGCAGATACGACCATCGGGGGAGTAGCTGAAGCAGTACAATGTGAGGAAAAGTTTAGCAGGGAAGGGGTAGGTGTCAGTCTGACGGTAACCCCTTGCTGGTGTTATGGTACCGAAGTCATGGACACCAATCCGTGGCGACCGAAAGCAATCTGGGGTTTTAATGGCACCGAACGGCCGGGTGCCGTATATCTGGCTGCTGCACAGGCAGGATACAATCAGAAAGGATTGCCGGCATTCAGTATTTACGGGCGTGATGTGCAGGACGCTGATGATACCAGTATTCCGGAAGATGTAAAAGAAAAACTGCTGCGTTTTGCAAAAGCAGGCCTGGCAGTGGCAGAAATGAGGAACAAGGCTTACCTCTCCCTGGGGAGCATGTCTATGGGTATCGTAGGCTCGGTAGTGGATCAGGAGTTCTTGTTGGATTATCTGGGTATGCGCACCGAAGTGGTGGATATGGTTGAACTCGTAAGACGTATAGAGGAAAACATCTACGATCAGGAAGAGTTTGAGAAAGCCATGAAATGGGTAAAAGCCTATTGTAAAGAGGGGGAAGATCTAAATAAACCTGCAAAACAGGTTTCCGGCAAAAGGAAAGACTACGAGTGGGAGACTATTGTAAAAATGACCATGATTGCCCGTGACCTGATGATTGGGAACCCGCGTCTGACACAGATAGGCTTTGGGGAAGAAGCCCTGGGCCATAATGCTATCGTTTCAGGATTTCAGGGCCAGCGACAATGGACAGATCATTTTCCCAATGGTGATTTTATGGAGACGATCCTAAATTCATCCTTCGACTGGAACGGGATCCGTGAACCTTTTATCATGGCCACGGAAAATGACAGTCTGAATGGCATATCCATGCTTTTCGGTCATCTCCTGACGAATACAGCGCAGATATTTTCTGATGTGCGTACTTACTGGAGTCCGGGTGCCGTTAAGCGGGTCACCGGGAAAGAACTTACTGGCCTGGCTGTCCATGGGATCATTCATTTGATTAATTCCGGTTCGACAACGATGGATGCTACTGGCCAGATGAAAAATGCCAATGGAAATTCTGCGATGAAGCCATTCTGGGAGGTCACACAAGAAGACACACAAAAATGTCTGGATGCTATCCACTGGTGTCCTGCCGACATTGAATATTTCAGGGGAGGCGGCTTTTCCTCACAGTTCCTGACACAGGGGGAGATGCCTGTCACCATGACCCGCATCAACATTGTAAAAGGCCTGGGACCTGTCCTGCAGATCGCCGAAGGATATACTGTAAATCTTGACCCTGAAGTAAATCGCATATTGGATCGCCGGACAAATCCCACCTGGCCCACCACCTGGTTTGCTCCCAAACTGACAGGCAAAGGCCCGTTCAGGGATGTTTATTCTGTAATGGCTAACTGGGGTGCCAACCATGGAGCCATCAGCTATGGTCATAATGGCGATAAACTGATCACCCTGGCCTCCATGCTCCGCATCCCGGTAAATATGCATAATGTGGAAGAGGATCGGATATACCGGCCGGCAGCCTGGTCGATGTTCGGAACAAATGATTACGAAGGAGCCGATTTCCGGGCTTGTAAAACCTACGGCCCGCTTTATAAGTAAAAAAAACGGGGACAAAATCGTCCCCGTTTTTTTAACCTTTCCGGTACCTAAAAAATTGTACGTAATCTTCAAATATCTTTTCATATTCTTCTCTTCGTTCCCTTCGGGGATAGTAGTCTTCTGTTTTAAAATTTACTACCTTTCTGGCCTCTTCAGGTGATTCATATAATCCAATGCCAAAAAGGGCGAACAAAGCGGATCCCAGGACTGTTGTCTCCTTTTGTTTGACAACTTTTACAGGAATACCGAGTATGTCTGCACGCAACTGATTCCAGAGTTTATTTTTTGAACCGCCTCCGACGACCAATAACTGGCTGGCTCTAAAGTCTCCCGTGTTTTCCAGAATACTGAGGTTTTGTCGGGTGCGACAGGCCAGTGCTTCGAGGCTTGCTCTGTATATTTCTCCGCGCCGGCTGTCTATGGTTAATCCGCTGATCATTCCTGTACCTGCGTCGGCTGAACCCGGATAAAAAGAAGGATCAATCCGAATGCCATTGCTTCCGGAAGCTATCTTTTCTGCCTCCCGTATCATCAGATCGTAAACGCCCGTATTTCTCGCTTCGGTAGGATAGAAGTTATTTTTGATCCACTCCAGTGCCCCGGATCCTATCCACTGCATCCCAATGTCATACCTCCCTGGTATCGGATCAAATTCAGTCGTTACTCCTTGTCCCAGTAAATATTCGCTTAACTTTATGTTCCGGCTCCTTACCATTAATATTTCCCATGTTCCTGAACTTAATACCGGAACTCCCACTTCCGCTCCTGATCCGAATATTGCAAACTGGGTATCATGTCCCGTGGCAGTGACCGGAATACCCTCCGGAATGCCCAGGTCCGTCACTGCTCGCCCACACGTTTTTCCGGCAACAGTGCCGGGTTCAGAAAGATTCGGGAAAATGGAAGGGGAGAAGCCGATACGTCTTAAGACCGATTCGGAAAAACTTCGTCTCTTCAAATTGGTAAGCATAGAGGTACCAGCCATCGTTATATCCGTAATCATTTCGCCGGTAAGATAATAATGGAATATGGAAGATATAAAGAGGAAATAGTCCATTTTCTCAACAATATCCGGCTTGTTCTCCTTCAGCCAGATTAATTTATTAATAGTATTAAAATTATATGGTTGTAACCCGGTTATCCTATATAAATCTTTCAACAGAATATATTTGTCTATGTTTTTCATAACCGGAGCAGTACGACTGCATTGCCACGAAATAACAGGATAAAGCATTTTACCACTGGCCGTAAAAGGAGCCCCATCCACACCAAAAGTAGTAACGGTAACGGCAGAAATCCTTTCCGGGTCAATTTCCTGAAATACTTTTCTTGTGGTTTGGCCAAATTTCTTCCAGATTTCCTCCACATCCCAAATGCGGTAATCAGGAAATTCCGGATCGGGTTGCGTATGATTGGGGACGGAAGAAACAGAAACAATAAATCCCTTTTCATTTACTGCTATCGTGCGTATATTGGTTGCCCCGCAATCCAATACCAATACAAGATTTTTCTTCATTTGATCAGCTTAATCAGGAATGTTCGACAGCAAAATTAATAATTATGTCATAATTTTTTATTTCCAACAGGTTATTGGTAAAATTAATTATAAAATTAATTGTATTTTTAATCGATTTTTGAGTTGATGCCTGTTAGATAGTTTAAAAATGTCAGATAAAAGTTTAAATACAGATTTTTTTTTAGAAAAATCTATGCTGGGGTATGCCATCATTGATTTGCGGGGAAATATTCATTGGGCCAATTCGTCTTTTTATAGAATGTTCAATAAAAAAGCTCTTTCCAAAGCAGAAAAAAGGAACATGAATGCTTTTGATTTGTTTACATCTGATCCTGAGAGCAAGCAACATTTAATGTCTTCTTTGGAGGCAGAACTTAACCGCAATAAATCCGGGCATTTGCATTTACAGATAGACAGAACTTTACTGATGCAACCTTTTTTTCGTGTTGATTTGCTATTTCTAAATGATTTTTCCAGCGCTAAATCCGGTTTGATATATGTGATTTGTACAGATATTACGGCTGTATCCAGACAGGAAAAAGTGTTGCGTCACCTGGTCGAAATTTCCAATGCTGCGGTTCTTTCACAGAACATTAAAGAGTTAATATCTTTTATCCGGGAACAACTCGGGAAACTGATGGATACAACCAATTTTTATATTGCTCTGTATCATCCCGAAGATGATTCTTTCAGCATGCCTTTTTTTAGTGATCAGAAAGATCACTTTGACAGGGTGCCGGCAGGAAAAACTTTGTCATATTACGTTATTAAGCGTAAGAAATCGCTTTTACTTAGAGATAAAGAGTTTCGTGAACTGGTTGAAAGAGGGGAGGTAGAGCTTATAGGAACTGACTCCAAAGTATGGATGGGAGCTCCTTTGCGTGTGAACGACCGTATTATTGGCATGGTGGGTCTCCAAAGTTATACTGATGCAAATATTTATTCTGAATCAGATAAAGATTTGCTGGAACTTGTTTCTTATCAGATAGGACTTGCTATTGACCGTAAACAGAAAGAAGAAGAATTACGGGTTGAAAAAACTTATTTCGAGCAATTATTCCGCAATGTCCCTGAAGCCATTGTTATCCAGGAATATCCCGGTGCTATTACCGACGTTAATCTGGCTTTTACAAAATTATTCGGCTTCGAATTGGATGAAATCACAGGAAAATCCCTGAATGACATCATCGTTCCCGATGAATTCATGGAAGAAGCGCATAAAATAACGGAACATATATTTAATGGAAAAACCATTGAAACAGAAACTGTCAGAAAGAAAAAAAATGGAGAAAAAATAGAAGTATCCCTGATGGTTACGTCTTTTAATATTTCTAAGGATAAAACCATAATTTACTCTATTTACAGGGATATTAGCCGAAAAAAAGAAGTAGAACGGAAACTGGTTTCTGCCAAAGAAAAAGCAGAAGAAGCCGATCGTTTAAAGACTGCTTTCCTGACCAATATGTCCCATGAAATTCGTACACCCATGAATGCTATTATGGGATTTGCCCAGTTGCTTTCTTCAGAAAACCTTAGTGCTGAAAACAAAACCGAGTATGTAAATATTATTAAAAACAGTGGAGACAGCTTGCTTAGACTTATAGATGATATTCTTGATCTTGCAAAACTGGAATCAGGACAGGTTGTTATCAGGGAAGAGCCCGTGGATATAGATGAAATACTTAAATCATTGTATGTTGCTTTTTCAAAGATGATAAGTGGACGCCAGAATGAGTACCTGACATTGCGTTATAACAGGGAACGGGGAACATTGGCTTACAAAGTGCTTACAGATCCTGTACGTCTTAGACAAATCCTGAATAATCTGCTGAGTAATGCTATAAAATTTACGCATTCGGGCTTTGTTGAATTCGGGTATAATATAGCTCCCTCAAATGAAATTATGTTCTTTGTAAAAGATACCGGAATTGGTATTCCTTCTGATAAAATGGAAATTATTTTTAAACGATTTCTGCAGGTGGATAATTCCAAAACCCGTTTATATCCTGGTACAGGTCTTGGACTGGCTATATCTAAGCGTTTAACTGAATTGCTTGGCGGAACTATCTGGGTAAAATCAGAAGTTGGCAAAGGATCTACTTTTTATTTTACCATTCCATTAAAGGTATATCAGGAAGATACAAGACAGTCAAACAAAACAAGATATACCAGGATAAGAATGAGTTTAAACGGAAAAAATATACTGGTCGCCGAAGATGATGAATTCAACTATGTGTACCTTAGGGAAATTCTGCAACAAGCCGGCGTCAATGTATTTCACGCCAATACAGGAAGAGAGGTAATTCATTTCTTCAAAAATGGTCAAAAAAAAATAGATCTGGTATTAATGGATATAGAAATGCCCGAAATGAATGGTTATGATGCCACCATCTATTTAAAAGAGAAATTCCCTCTGATTCCCGTAATTGCCCAAACAGCCTATGCTTCTATGGAGGAAAAAATGAAGTGTCTGAAAGTGGGTTGTGATTCTTACCTCGCAAAGCCATTGCAGAGCCATGACCTGTTTAAGGAAATAAGAAAATATATCTGATGTTTGCTTTTATCCACAGGAAAAAAATACCGGAAGACATTATAAAAGAAGAATCCACCAAACAACCTGCATTTCTTTATCGTTCTGCCTTCGAGTCCTCACTAAACGGAGTTGCTATTATTGATATGGATGGAAACATCATTCAATCCAATACCACCGGGAAGAAAATTTTTGACTTTGAAAAAGAAACAGATACCCATTCTCTGAATATTTTTGATCTGATGACGGAAGAAACCAGGTCTAAAATAAAAACCCTGAGAGAGGCATATGAAAAATCTCCTACCATCCAAAATAAGGTCTATGAGATGAAAAATCGACAGGGAAAAATACTTAATGTCGAAGTATCTTCAACATTAGTGCCTGATCTGGAAGGAAATCAAACATTTATTGTTGCCACATTCAGGGACATTACGGAAACCATGGAGCAGGATAAAAAACTCAGGGACGCTTTGAAAAAAGCCGAAGAATCAGATCGTCTGAAAACTGCTTTTCTCACCAATATGTCCCATGAGATAAGAACTCCAATGAATGCCATTGTCGGTTTCTCGAAAATGTTGTCCAATCCTGATCTTTCTCTGGAAGAAAAGAAAGAGTTTATCCATTATATTGATCAAAGCAGCGAAACTTTACTGCACCTGATTAATGACATTCTCGATATATCCAAGATTGAAGCAGGACAGGTAATCATTCATAAAGAACCTTTTTTCATTGAGGAATTCATGCAGGAATTTAAGCCATACATCAGGGAACTACAGAATAAATATGGTAAAAATCATCGGAGCTACGTTTTATTACCCCTAAAGGTGTGAGATCTTCTATATTATACAGTGACCAGCACCGCATAAAACAAGTGCTTACAAACCTGGTTGGAAATGCTTTGAAGTTCACCGATGAGGGCTTTGTAGAAATTGGCTATTCGATAAAAGATAAAGAGGCCCTGTTCTATGTAAAAGACAAAGGTCCCGGCATCCCGGAAGAAGAGCAAAATACTATTTTTGAACGTTTCAGACAATTGGATAATACCTTGACTAGAAAATATGGAGGAGCCGGACTGGGTTTGGCGATATCCAAGAATCTCGTGGAACGTCTGGATGGAAATATGAGTCTGAAGTCTTTACCGGGACAGGGAACCACCTTCTATTTTGCTGTTCCCGGAATTACGGGCGAAACAGATTTACAACAACAACAGTTGACGCCTGCTTTGTCAGATAATCTTCCTGCGTGGAATGATAAAGTCGTGTTAATAGCTGAAGATGAAATTTCAAATTTTGATTATTTGCAGGCCATTTTGAGAAAAACAGAGATACATATTCTTCATGCCAGGAATGGAAAAGAAGCCATTGCTCTTTGCCATGAGAGTCATAAACCGGATATGCTGCTCATGGATTTACGTATGCCTGAAATAGATGGATTTAAGTCTTTAAATGAAATCAGAAAAGTTATCCCGGACATTCCCGCTATTGCCCAGACAGCATTTGCTATGTCAGACGAGAGACAAAAATGTCTCACTGCAGGATTTAACGACTATCTCTCCAAACCCATCAAACCGGATGTCCTGATTCGTAAAATGCATGAGTATCTTAGCATAACGAATGTAAAAGGAGCAGACCTGTAAGCCGGATTCTGTTTCACAGAATGTGTCTGCAAGAGACTTTTCTGTTATCCTGTCATTTGTCTGGGACGCATGTTACCATGCGCCTCTATCGACCTACCCCCCGGCGTCGGGCGAGCCACCCTCAGATGCCGGTATACATGGTCTTTCAACCCGCAAGCCGGACGGCTGCCTGGGTCACCTCAGGCACCGGTGAGCTCTTACCTCACCTTTTCACCCTTGCCCCGGAATACCGGGGTGGTTTTTTTCTGTTCCGGTACTACGCCCTTGCGGACATCTCCCTGTTAGGAAGTGCGGTGCTCTGTGTTGTCCGGACTTTCCTCTGTCCGGGAACCCCGGACAGCGACAAGACAGTCTGCTCCGCTGACAATATACAAAAATTATGCCCAATGTAAATGCCTGAAATGACCCAGGAATCTTGTTCCCCTAATACACGGTACTTTTCCTATGTAGTTTTGTAAATCAACGTAAGGGGATAAAGAGCTTTTACTCCTCCTTCATATCATCTTTTATATCCCGGATGGTAAACATCAATTCTTTTACTTTTTCTTCCAAAAGATCATATGCTTTGTTCTCCAGAATATCTTTGGTAAATAGTTTAGACCCCATCCCTACGGCTATAACACCAGCTTCAAACCATTTTTGCAGATTTTCCCTTTCCGGACTGACACCTCCCGTAGGCATGAGACTACTCCATGGCATAGGGCCTTTGACATTTTTTACAAAATCAGGTCCGCCGACCGAGGATCCTGGAAATATCTTGACAATTTCAGCCCCCAGCTCCTCTGCCTGGGAGATCTCACTGACGGTGCCGCAACCGGGGATCCATAATATTTTCCGGCGGTTACAGACACGGGCTGTTTCAGGATGAAGGGTGGGAGCAACCACAAAACCGGCCCCCAGTTGTATATATAATGAGGCTGTGGAAGCTTCGGGAACCGAACCCACACCGAGTACCATTTCAGGTAATGATTCCCTGCAATATTTATTGATTTCTGAAAATACTTCGTGAGCGAAATCCCCCCGGTTGGTAAACTCAAATACACGAATACCCCCTTCATAACAGGCTTTGATAATATGCTTACTCACTACAGGATCCGGATGGTAAAAAACCGGGACAACCCCTGTTTCTTTTATCTTTAAAATAACATTTATGCGTGTATATGTTGCCATCGTTGGTATTTTATACTGGGTATTTTATTTATAAACAATCGTTTGTTCAGATTATTTTTCAGATGTTCTTTGGTATCTTATGTTCCAAAAGCACATGTTTATAATTATTTATGCAAAAGTAATATTTTTTTTTAATTATCCTTTTTCATTGCCATTACAAAAATAACACAAACGTTTGTGTTATTGAAAAATTTTGGTAATTTTGTCATGAAGCAGAAAAAATGGAAAAAAGAAAAAAAACAGTTGATAAGCCGGTAACTATCAAAGATTTGGCTAGTATGCTCAATACTACCCCGTCTACCGTATCCCGTGCTTTGCGGGATAAAGCCGGGGTGGGGCAGAAGAACAGGAAGCGTGTGAAAGAACTGGCCAGAAAATTAAATTATCAACCAAATACGGTAGCCGCCGGATTAAGAAAAGGGAAAAGCAATACAATAGGGGTGATCGTGCCCCGTGTAAACGGGGATTTTTTCTCAGGCGTCATAGCAGGGATTGAAGAAGCAGCCTTTGATCATAAGTATAGAGTGATCATATGTCAGACTCATGACCAGATTGAGAGAGAACGTCAGTATGTTGATACGCTGTTGAGTGCCCGTGTAGATGGAATTCTTGCATCGATCAGCATTGAAACGAATCTTTATGATCATTTCCGGAAAATAAAAAACTCAGGCATTCCACTTATCTTCTTTGACAGGATCCCTGAAGAAATAAACGCTAGTCATATCACGACAGATGATTTTGAAGGAGCATTTAAAGTGGTAGAGCACATGATTAAAATGGGATACCGGCATATTGTTCATTTTGCTGGTCCTGATTATCTGAATGTATATCGTAACCGCCGGGAAGGATATCTTGCAGCCTTGGATAAATACAATATTGCCATTGAAGAGGATATGATCATTTATAACAACCTGACACGGGAGGCAGGAAAACAATCTATGGAAAAATTACTTATACAGGGAAACGTCCCTGATGCCTTATTCTCAGCCAGTGATTATGCCGCTTTGGGTGCCTTGTTCTATATGCAGGAAAAAGGCTACCGGATACCGGAACAATTTGGTGTCGCAGGATTTAGTAATGAGAAATTCACATCTTATATTCATCCTTCCCTAACGACAGTCGATCAGCACAGCAGGGAAATGGGGAGATACTGTACTGAATTATTCCTGAAAGAAATAACCGGGAAGACTTTACCTGCAAGTAAGGTGATGCTGAGTCCCGAGGTTCTTATTCGGCAATCGACGCAAAAAAATATTATTGTTTAAAATAAACTTAATACATTACATTATGGCTACAAATTATAAAATAAAGTACGCTGTTCATCCCGAAGATGCTGTTTTGTATAATACAACACGGTTGAGGAAGGAATTTCTTGTTGACAGGATCATGGTTTCAGATGAAATCAATATGGAGTATTCTTTTTATGACCGCTTTATTGTCGGAGGAGCTCTTCCTGTGAAACAACATCTTACGCTGGAGCCTATAGACCCGTTAAAAGCCGATTATTTTCTGGAAAGACGTGAACTGGGGATTATTAATGTTGGCGGGACCGGTATAATTCAGGCCGATGGCGTGGAATATGAATTAAAATACAAAGATGCCTTATACATTGGCAGGGGTATTAAAGAGGTAGTGTTCATCAGCAAAGATGCGGATAAACCGGCCCATTTTTACTTTAACTCTGCCAATGCGCATAAAGCTTACCCCGTGAAACGGGTAACTCTTGCAGATGCCGAGGTTGTCCATTTGGGATCTCTCGAAACTTCCAATGAAAGGCAGATCAATAAACTGTTAGTACATGGGGTGGTAGATACCTGTCAGCTTCAGATGGGGATGACTGAACTGAAAACAGGCAGTGTATGGAACACTATGCCTGCCCATGTCCACAGTCGGCGGATGGAAGCTTATTTTTATTTTGAAGTTCCGGAAGGCCAGGCAATCTGCCATTTTATGGGAGAACCAAAAGAAACGCGTCATATCTGGTTACAGAATGAACAGGCTGTTGTCTCCCCACCCTGGTCTATTCACTCGGCTGCGGGAACATCTAATTATATTTTTATATGGGGCATGGCCGGGGAGAACCTGGATTATGGAGACATGGATTTCTGCGAACCGGATGAATTGAAATGATCACAAATTTTAAGCCTTCCGGGGATGAAAAATTGATTATGCCAATAGAATTAAAAATTAAATTAATAAATCATGGGACTGGAATTATTTGATCTTACAGGAAAAACTGCCCTGGTTACCGGAGGCACGCACGGTCTGGGAATGGCTATTGCTACAGCCCTCGCCGAAGCCGGAGCTAAACTGGTGATTAACGGTCATACCCCTGAGCGACTGCTACAGGCAAAAAAGGAATATGCTGAAAAAGGAATAGATGTAACTACTTATCTTTTTGATGTTACCGTGGAAGAACAGGTTATTGAAAGCCTGGGGAAAATTAACAAGGAAGTTTCACCAATTGATATTTTGGTAAATAATGCAGCCATCATTAAACGGGTACCTATGCTTGATATGGAAGTGGGGGATTTTAGGCAGGTACTGGATATTGATGTGGTGGGACCTTTTATTATGGCAAAACATGTGGCAAAAAGCATGATTGTCCGTAAGTCCGGAGGAAAAATCATCAACATGTGTTCTATGATGAGTGAAGTTTCCCGCAATGCGGTCAGTGCTTATGCCGCCGCCAAAGGAGGATTAAAGATGCTGACAAAAGAAATGGCAGATGAATGGGCCAAATACAATATCCAGTCTAACGGGATAGGTCCCGGTTATTTTGCCACGGAACAAACGGCACCTATCCGGGTGGGAGGACATCCTTTCAATGAGTTTATTATCAAAAGAACCCCTGCCCGACGCTGGGGACAACCCGAAGAATTAGCAGGTGCCGCTATATTTCTGGCATCCAAAGCTTCTGATTTTGTCAACGGACATGTTCTTTATGTAGACGGGGGAATTCTGGCCACCCTGGGAAGTCATGCGGGGGAAGATTAATAATACGTTCATAATAATAATAATAATCGGAATTGTGTCACATTCCTATCATGTGCTCGCACCCTGGGGTATGGATATCCT
>CAYLJE010000004.1:0-18852 GCA_964383915.1 uncultured Rikenellaceae bacterium | reverse complement strand
TCGGAATTGTGTCACATTCCTATCATGTGCTCGCACCCTGGGGTATGGATATCCTGAAAGTAGGAAACTCACTCGGTGCCGGTGCTATCGCTCTGAAAAAAAAAGGCCGTCTTTACCGTCTGGACTTTCCTGAAGAAGGTACCTATAAAATGATTGTCAACGGACCTTTGCGCAGCATTTTTGAGTTGGGATATAATAACTGGAAAATGAATGGACATAGTTACAATATTATACACAGGATATCAATCTGGGGGGGTGCTCAGTTCTATAAAAGTGAGGTCACCGTATCCGGCTTTACCGGTGACGAAACCCTTGTTACCGGCATAGTGAAACATTGTGATTCGCTTATTGTCAGGATGCCCAATGCTCAATATACCCTACTGGCTACTCATTTTAATCTCTCCAGGCTTGCTTGCTCCAGGCGTTTTTCCACTGTCAGCTTCTCCTTCTGAAACCGTTCCTCATCCCAGTTAAACAGACCTTTGAAGCGTTCCAGCACATCCATATAATATTTTTTTACTGTTTCGATATTAAAAAACAACCGGCTGCTTCTTCTCTCCAGAAAATCCAGAGGTTCATATATCATTTCATTTTCCAGGGAAAAGTCCAGTTCGGCCAGCAATAATTTTTTTTCAGGATCCGGTTCTTTATAACCTGTAAATCGATCAAGAATGCCGGTGGTTTGTCTTCCGTATTTAAAAACCAGGTCAGACACTTCTTTTTCCCGAATACCTGATTTATTAAATTTCTTGTTCATTTCCTCGTTGAAAGATTTTACTTCTCTGATACCGGAAAATGGATTGTCCGTCAACGGGGTATATATTGTAGAGAAAGATTTTCTCCGGAACAATTTGTTTTTTTTCATCTTTTTTAAAATCAGGTTTACCACTTTCTCAGCCATTTTGCGGTAACCTGTTAATTTGCCTCCGGCCATAGAGATAAGGCCCTGAGACGATATAAATATCTCGTCTTTTCTGGAGATTTCTGATGCAGATTTCCCTTCTTCATAGATAAGAGGACGTATGCCGGCCCAGGCGGAGGAAATATTTTTTTTCTCAAGTGACATGGCAGGAAATAAGCGATGAAAAGCGTCCAGTAAATAATCCACATCTTCTTCCGTGACAGGGATATTTTCTTTATCCCCGGTATAAGGGGTATCTGTTGTGCCGATATACGTTTTCCCAAATCTGGGAATGAGGAAAATCATCCTGCCATCAGGTATCTCATAGTAAAGGGGATTGTGCAGGGGGATTGTTTTCCTGTCGAAAACCAGGTGGATCCCTTTTGTTATGAAAAGATGTTTCTTTGTCAATGAGTGGTCTTTTTCCCGCAAATCATCCACCCAGGGTCCTGATGCATTTACTACATATTTTCCGGTAAGCAAAAATTCGTCTCCGGCAAACTTGTCTTTACACCGGATGCCGTTTATCAGGCCCTGATCATCATAATGAAAGGCTTTTCCCTCCACGTAGTTTAAACAGGTTGCCCCGTGTTTTACAGCTGTCTTCACCACCTCGATCGTAAGGCGGGCATCATCGGTCATATATTCCGCATAATAGCCGCTTCCGGTGAGACGGTCTCCCGTAAGCAGCGGTTCTATCTCCAGGGTTTTCTGTTTATCCAGCATTTTTTTCCGGTCGTCTCCGCGCACCCCGGCTAAACGGTCATATATCCACAGGCCCATAGAGACCATCCACTTTCCCATAGCTTCCCCTCTGAAGATCGGCAACATCATTTTTTCCGGAACTACCAGGTGGGGAGCCAGGCGATGAACAATACTACGTTCCCGTCCTGTTTCGGCCACTACATGAAACTGTAATTGTTTCAGATAGCGCAATCCGCCATGGATAAGTTTGGTGGAGCGGCTGCTGGTGCCTGAGGCAAAATCATTTTTCTCAATCAATGCCGTTTTAAGGCCTCTGACAGCAGCATCGAGAGCAATACCGGCACCGGTAATTCCTCCGCCGATAATGACCAGATCAAAGGATTCTGTATGAAGGGATTTTAAAAAGGCTTTCCTGTTTTTAAATGAAAAAGATAGGTTATTCATACTATTTGGTTACTTTTTTAACCAGCCCAGGCTGCGTTGAACGGCTTTTTGCCATCCGCGGTATAAGTTTTCCTGTTCTGCTGCACTGATTTCGGGCCGGAAGGTATGGTTGATTTTACGATTTTTCATAATATCCTCCTGTTTCCATATGCCGGCCTCCATACCTGCCATGTAAGCAGCCCCCAAGGCTGTTGATTCCGTGACTACAGGTCTTTCTACCCGTATCCCCAGAATATCTGCCTGAAACTGCATCAGATAATTATTTAAGGCAGCACCGCCATCTACCTTTAGCGTATCTATTTTATGTCCGGAATCTTTTTCCATGGTATTCAACAGATCTTTTGACTGATAGGCAAGTGATTGTAATGTAGCTTTTATAATGTGATTCTTACCGGTATCTCTTGTGAGACCAAAAACTGCCCCGCGGGCATACATGTCCCAGTAAGGAGCTCCCAGTCCGGCAAATGCCGGCACTACATAGACATCATTTCCGGAAGCTTTTCGTGCAAAATATTCCGAATCGGAGGCTGAATCAATGATCCGAAGTCCGTCACGTAACCATTGTATAGCAGCACCTGCAATAAAGACACTTCCTTCAAAAGCATAATAAACTTTTCCGTCCAGTCCCCAGGCGATGGTCGTTAGCAATCCTGTCTCAGATGTACGCATTTCCTCCCCTGTGTTCATCAGCATAAAACATCCGGTACCATATGTGTTTTTAACCTCCCCCGGGTGGAAGCAAGCCTGTCCGAAGAGGGCTGCCTGCTGGTCACCCAGTACCCCCGTAATCGGAATGGGTACCCCCTCTGATAAAAAGTCACCAAAATGATGTGAAGAGGGATAAACCTTCGGGAGCATGCTCTCCGGAATATGCAAATGATGTAAGATATCCTGGTCCCAGCAGAGGGTCCGGATATTAAAAAGCATGGTTCTTGAAGCATTGGAATAATCGGTAGCATGGACCTTTCCTTCGGTCAATTTCCAAATGAGCCATGTATCTACCGTCCCCATTAAGAGGTCTCCTTTCTTTGCTTTCTCCATGGCTCCGGGAATATTCCGCAGGATCCAGACAACTTTGGTAGCTGAAAAGTAAGAGTCAATGACAAGGCCGGTATTTTCTTTTATATAATCTTCAAGTCCGTCTTTTTTCAACTCTTCACAAACAGGTGCTGTTCTATTATCCTGCCAGACAATAGCATTCATCACAGGTTGGCCTGTATGTCTGTCCCATACAATGGTAGTTTCCCGTTGGTTGGTAATACCAATGGATTCAACATCGCCGGGACGGATATTGTTTCTTGTCAGCAAATCCGTCAATACTGCATGCTGGCTACCCCAAATCTCCTCCGGATTGTGTTCGACCCAACCGGGTTTTGGAAAAACTTGCGAAAACTCCTTTTGGGTAATATCCACAATATCTCCCTGCTGATCGAACAAAACCGCTCTGGAGCTGGTTGTTCCCTGATCTAGTGCAATAATGTAAGCCATAGTTTATTTTTTTTGTTTATAAATAACTGAATAGAACAGAATCAGAAAAACTATAACTGAAAAAATCCAGAACCAAATGGTAATTGTGTCTTTGAATAAACACTGATAGAAGAGGGTTCCGTACATTCCTCCTATCAATGGTCCGATAACCGGAATCCATGAGTAAGCCCAGTCAGATGAGCCCTTTCCCGGTATAGGAAGAAGGAAGTGGGCAAGCCGGGGCCCAAAATCACGGGCAGGATTTATGGCAAAACCGGTTGTTCCCCCCAGAGAGTAACCTATGGCAGCAATATAAGCGCCTATGATCAGCGGGTTTAACCCATCTGCAAATTGATTGGCCCCTATAAAAGACAGACCAAACATCAGAAGGAAGGTGGCAATAACCTCACTGGCCAGATTATTTGGAAAAGACCTTATTGCCGGTATGGTACTGAATATACCCAGTTTGTCAGCAGGATTATCTGATTTCACCCAATGCGGATAGTATTGGACCCATACAATGACTGCTCCGGTAAAAGCTCCGGCTGTCTGGGACAAAATATATCCTGGAACTTTATCCCATGGAAATTCTCCTGCAATGGCAAATCCCAGGGTAACTGCAGGGTTAATGTGGGCGCCGCTGATCCGTCCCACAGCAAACATGGCAAAGGCAACACCTAATCCCCACGCTGTACAAATCATAAGCCATCCTGCCTTTTCAGCTTTGGATTTGTTTAACAATACTCCCGCTACAACACCCGATCCAAAAATAATCAGAATCATAGTACCTACAAATTCACCAAGATATTCAGTCATAATTATAACAATTTAAATTTTTTTTAAGATAAATAATTCCTTTATTATTGCACAAATTAATATTCTTTAAATTATAAATTATTTATCAACACCTCCTGATTGCATACCTTCCACTTTTTTCTAAGGCAATGTAAATCAATGTAATTTATAAAGATGATTGTAATATTATTGTGTTTGTTATAAAAAGAGTCCAAAAAAATGTTTTCATAATATTTTGTGCAATAAATATTCACTGTTTTTCCATATTTGAGTTTTTTTAAAAAGAAATATATATTTTCGTACCTTTGGCAAAATTTATAAGGAGTGTTTTATGTTACCCTAAAACCCTTGTGTGATGAATATGTTAGAGCGAGAGACCATTCCCTCTGAAGAAAATGAAGGCATGAAAGAGATAACCGGTCAAAAGGAGGAAAAAGTAAAAGACAAAGAAAAACAACAGGAACAACCGGCCGGCGAGGTTTCAACCCGGGAACCACTACCGGAAGTAACCGCGAACCTTTCTGAAAATGATCAGGGCAAAAGATCCACAAACAAAAAATCCTCTACGACAGAAAAGATAGTTCAGGAAAAACCCGTAGAAAAAGAGGAGCCTGCATCTTCTTCTGATACCGACATTCAAGAGAAAAACCTGCCCGCCGGGGAAGATAAAAAAACTGAACCTGAAACATCTGAGGATATTACAGTAAAAGATGTTGACTATGATACTTTTGGGATAGATGATCTGCTTAAACGGCTGGAGTTATTACTGGAAGAAAGACCAGTGCATGAGGTACGTCATGATGTGGAAAGTATCAAAATAAATTTTTATAAGAAGTATCATCAGGAAATTGAGGTAAAAAGAAAACATTTCCTGGAGGAAGGAGGAGATTCGCTTGATTTTAAACCTGGACCCGATAACAGAGAAGAACATTTGAAGTATCTACTGAAACTTTACCGGGAAAAGAAGTCCAGATATAATCGGGAAATTGAAGAACAAAAAAAACAAAACCTGGAAGAAAAATATAATATTATTGAAGAAATCAGATATTTGGTAAACCGTAAGGAATCTATTAATAAGACATTCCAGGATTTCAGGGATCTACAGGAACGCTGGAGAAATGTGGGACTCGTACCTCAGCAATATGTAAAAGATTTGTGGGAGACATATCACTATCATGTTGAAAAGTTCTATGACTACATCAAAATTAACAAAGAACTCCGCGACCTGGATCTGAGAAAAAATATGGAAATAAAAATCCAGCTGTGCGAACAGGCGGAAAGTTTATCATTTGAGCCTGATATCGTCAATGCATTCAAAACGCTTCAAAAATACCACGAACAATGGCGTGAAATTGGACCTGTTCCAAAAGAACATAAAGCGGAGATATGGGAGAGGTTTAAAGAAGCTACAAGAAAGATAAATAAAAAACACCAGGATTATTTTCAGGAAATCAAAGAGATACAGAAAAAGAACCTGGAACAGAAAAATTCTCTTGCCGAGAGGGCTGAAGAAATTTCACATTTAAAAATAGAATCTCACAGAGAATGGGAAATCAATTCCAAGGAAATCATGGAACTTCAAAAGATTTGGAAAACCATTGGTTTTGCTCCCAGAAAACAAAATAATTCCATTTACGAACGTTTCAGGAAAGCTTGTGATCTATTCTTCAACAAAAAGAGGGAATATTATGCTGAGAACAAAGAGATTCAAATGAATAATCTTCAGTTGAAGACCGATTTATGTATCCAGGCAGAAGCACTTCGGGATAGTAATGAATGGAGGAAAACAACGGAAGATTTTATAAATCTTCAGAAAAAATGGAAGAGTTTAGGTCCTGCACCAAAAAAATATTCGGATCAGATATGGAAAAGATTTCGGGCTGCCTGTGATACTTTCTTTGAGAATAAATCAAAATACTATAAAAACCGCGAAAAAAATTATACTGATAATTTAAAACATAAACAGAAATTGATCGAAGAGATCAAAAACTTTGAAATCTCGGGAGATACTGATATTGCTTTTGCCAAACTACAGGATTTCCAGCGTCAGTGGACCGAAATTGGTTATGTTCCTATAGAAAAGAAAGAAGAAGTAGGCAATGCTTACCGGGAGGCTGTCAATAAATTATTCAGCGACCTGAATATCAGTGAACACAAAAAAAACTTATTGAAGTATAAAACAAAACTGGATACATTTGCCGGAACACAAAAGGCTGATATTAAACTACGAAAAGACAGGGAGAAGTTTATTAACAGAATGAAACAACTTGAAAATGACATCACGGTTTGGGAAAATAATATTGGCTTTTTTGCCCATTCTAAAAATGCCGAGTCACTGAAAAAAGATATAAGCATCAAGATTGAAAATGCCAGAGCAAGCATTTTTCTCCTTAAAGATAAGATACGACTCATTGATGAAATGGATAATGATTAATTTGACAACTCTAAAATTTACGTTTTGAGGACTACAAAATATATTTTTGTTACCGGAGGAGTTACTTCATCATTAGGGAAAGGAATTATTTCGGCATCCCTGGCCAAATTACTTCAGGCCCGCGGGTATAAAGTAACCATTCAAAAACTGGACCCTTACATTAATGTGGATCCGGGTACTTTGAATCCCTATGAACATGGAGAATGTTATGTCACCGAGGATGGTGCCGAAACAGATCTGGACCTGGGACATTATGAAAGGTTTTTAAATACTCCCACCTCTCAGGAAAACAATGTAACTACCGGGAAAATATACCAATCGGTTATCGAAAAAGAGCGCCGGGGCGATTATCTGGGAAAAACAGTGCAGGTCATTCCCCACATTACAGATGAAATCAAGAATCGTATCCGGCTGGTGGGAAAAAAGTATAATTACGATATTGTGATTACCGAAATCGGAGGTACTGTCGGGGACATCGAGTCACTGCCATATATTGAGGCGGTAAGACAATTGAAGTGGGATCTGGGGTCAACAAACTGTCTGGATATCCACTTAACCCTGGTGCCTTATCTTCCAACCTCAGGCGAGCTGAAAACAAAACCTACACAACATTCTGTGAAGACATTGCAGGAAGCCGGTATCCAGCCTGATGTGCTGGTATTGCGCACACAGAAAAAACTGTCTGACGATATCAGAAACAAAGTGGCCTTATTTTGTAATGTAAAAATATCCAGCGTTATCGAGTCTATTGATGCTCCGACGATATATGAAGTTCCTTTGCTGATGCTTGAAGAAAAACTGGACGAAACGGTTTTAAAAAAACTTCATCTTCCTACTAATCAGAAACCGGAACTGGGGCCCTGGAAAGACTTTCTGAAAAAGTTAAAATCCCCTAAGACAACCGTTCGCATTGGTCTCGTTGGAAAATATGTGGAATTACATGATGCTTATAAATCCATATCCGAATCTTTTACGCACGCAGGGGCTGCCAATGAATGTCATGTAGATTTGCAATATATACATTCTGAATATATAAATGAATCGAATGCTGCTGAAAAACTAAGAGACCTGCAGGGAATCCTTGTGGCCCCTGGATTTGGAAACAGAGGAATAGAGGGGAAAATCATTGCTGCCCGGTATGCAAGGGAACATAATATTCCGTTTTTGGGTATCTGTCTGGGTATGCAATGTGCTGTGATCGAATTTGCCAGAAACGTGTTGGGCTATGAAGAAGCAAACTCTACTGAAATGAACCGGCGAACGCCATTCCCCGTGATAGATCTCATGGAAGAACAAAAAAGAGTAACCGCCAAAGGCGGTACCATGAGACTGGGCGCTTATCCCTGTCAGATAAAAAAGAATAGCAGGATTTACAAAGCATATAAGATGGATTTAGTAAATGAAAGGCATCGTCACAGATATGAATTTAACAATAAATATTTGAAAGAATTTAAGACGGCAGGGATGAAAGCCGTTGGGATAAACCCCGGTACCAACCTTGTTGAGATCATGGAAATACCTGCGCACAGATGGTATGTAGGGGTACAGTTTCATCCTGAATACAGAAGTACAGTACTGCATCCTCATCCTCTTTTTGTAAGCTTTGTCAGGGCTGCCATGAAACTGACAAAGGAAAAGAAAATAGTTGATTCCTCACTAAAAGTATAAAGAACATAGAAATTAAAAACTGAGCAGTTTATAAATGGACAGAAATACAGTTATTGGATTATTGTTAATTGGATTATTGTTTGTAATATTTAGTTATTTTAACAGTAATCAGAGAAAAATATCTTACGATAAAGAACTTCATGTGGCAGATTCCCTCTATGAAGTTCAAAAATATGATCAGGCCAGGGGAACATATTTAAAAGCATTGTCATTTGAGCCCTCCGAAGAATATCCACGGAATAGAGTTACTCAGATTGACTCAATCATAAGATCCCGGCAACCGGATACTTTGTCAAAACAGGGTACTGTTCCTGCAAAAAAGACTTCACAACCTGTAAAAGCTGTAGATAGAACCATGTCCCAGGCAATGACTGAGGCAAAACCGGCTGATACCCTGCATGTAAAAGAACAGTTGATTACCATAGAAAATGACTTGATGAAACTGCGGCTCTCAACCCGTGGTGGCAGGGTTTATTCGGTTGAACTGAAAAAATATAAAACCTGGGATGGCCGTCCGCTGGTACTGTTTAGCGGAGACTCTACGGAATTCGGATTCCGTTTTTTTACGGCCGACAATCGTTTGATAGACACCAAAGATATGTACTTTGCTCCGGTAACGGACACAGGAACAATAAAAGTGTCAGATAGTTCGTACACTGCCATTCTCCGGTTAAATATGGGAAAACAACAAACCATAGATTTTCGTTATACCATCCCACGCAATGAATATATGATTCATTTTGATGTGGTTATGCATGGGATGAACAAGGTTATTGCTGCGAACCTGACAGATGTGTCCTTAAGGTGGAAAATGTATATGCCACAGCAGGAAAAAGGACGACAGAATGAAGATAATTATTCAACCATCAAGTTTAAGTATTTTCAGGATGTAGTGGATGGTTTGAGTATGAGAAGCAATAAACCTGAGTTGGAAAAGAATATCTCTACCAAGGTGATATGGGTAGCCTTCAAAGACCAGTTTTTTTCCTCTGTTCTGATTTCAGACAAACAACCATTTCTTAGCGGCAAAGTAAAATCGATTAAGATGTCTCCCGGATCCCGTTACTTTAGAGAGTGTGAATCAGAACTTAATATCCCATACCAGCCAAAAGAAAAGCTGACCTATAACATGCAGATGTATTTTGGGCCCAACCATTACAAGACACTCAAAAATTACGGGATGGATTTGAAAGAACTGGTGTATTTGGGGAAAAATATCATCCGTTGGGTTAACCAGTTTGTGATCATCCCTATATTTAACTGGTTGAGTAAGTATATGCATAGTTACGGTATCATTATACTGTTGTTGACCCTGATCATAAAAATGGGATTGTTCCCTCTGACATATAAATCTTATGTGTCCCAGGCCAAAATGAGGGTTTTAAAGCCGTTTGTGGATGAGATTAATTCAAAATTTCCAAAGAAAGAAGATGCCATGAAAAAGCAACAGGCTACAATGGCTCTTTATAAACGTGCCGGGGTAAGTCCGCTGGGGGGCTGTCTTCCTATGATATTACAATTGCCTATTTTGTATGCCATGTTCCGTTTCTTTCCAACCTCCATTGAGTTGCGACAACAGAGTTTTCTGTGGGCACATGATCTTTCCACCTATGATTCTATTTTACACCTTCCTTTTGTCATCCCGATGTATGGTGACCACGTCAGCCTTTTTACTATCCTGATGACAGTATCCACCGTCATCACCATGAAGATAAACAGTCCTTCAGGCGGTTCCAGTCAAATGCCGGGAATGAAGGGGATGATGTACCTCTGGCCAATCACGTTTATGCTATTTCTGAATAACTTCTCGGCAGCCCTGAACTATTATTATTTCCTCGCCAACCTGATCACATTCGGTCAAAACATGCTGGCAAAATCTTTCATCAACGAGAAAGAAATCCTGAAAAAAGTAAATGAGAATAAGAAAGTCCCGGTAAAAAAATCCAAATGGCAACAACGAATGGAGGAAGCTGCCAAAGCCAGGGGATATAAAACTCCCAAAAGAAGGAAGTAATCTATAACATATTATCTATTCTTTGAAAAGTTTGATAATTCATTTACTTTTGATGCCTTCAAATAAAAACAAATAAAAGTATGCGAGATGAGTATTCTTGTGAATAGAGATTCAAGGGTCCTGGTACAGGGTTTTACCGGGAGTGAAGGAACATTTCATTCCCAACAAATGATAGAGTATGGCACACAGGTAGTCGGTGGGGTAACTCCCGGCAAAGGAGGACAAAAACATCTGGACCGGCCGGTATTTAATACGGTTAAAGAAGCTGTTGATGCCACAGGAGCAAATGTGTCTGTTGTTTTCGTTCCACCTGCCTTTGCCGGAGATGCCATCATGGAAGCTGCTGAAGCAGGCTTACAGGTAATAATTACCATTACAGAAGGGATACCTACCCAGGATATGGTTAAAGTGCAGGAATACCTGATTGGCAAGCCGGTCCGGTTAATAGGACCTAATTGTCCGGGGATTATTACAGCGGAAGAAACCAAGATAGGAATCATGCCGGGCTTTATCTTCAAAAAAGGAACGGTAGGCATTGTTTCTCGTTCCGGGACACTGACCTATGAAGCAGTTGATCAGGTGACCAAGACAGGACTTGGACAGTCAACGGCCATAGGCATCGGAGGAGATCCGATCATAGGGACTTCTACCCTGGATGCCATTAAATTATTCATGGAAGATCCGGAAACAGAGGGGATTGTCATGATCGGAGAAATCGGGGGTAGCATGGAGTCTGATGCTGCCCGGTGGATACAGGAATATGGTACAAAACCCGTGGTCGGATTTATTGCCGGACAAACAGCCCCCAAAGGAAGGAGAATGGGACATGCCGGAGCAATCATTGGAGGGAAAGGAGATACCGCCGCTGCCAAGATGGAGATTATGACCGAATGCGGAATCCGTGTCGTCGAATCCCCTGCCCATATCGGAGAGGCCATGGCAAAACTTCTTAAGTAATTTTAGCAAAACAGAGCATTACCCTTGAACCCATTACTGGAAGCCGTAGAGGTATTAAAAAAATCTCACCATACTACTGCCTTTACAGGGGCAGGGGTATCTGTGGAGAGTGGGATTCCTCCCTTTAGAGGGAAAGAGGGTCTATGGAGCAGATATAATCCCATTGTCCTGGACATCGGGTACTTTCATGCTCATCCGGCAGAAGCCTGGAAAGTGATCCGCGAAATATTTTATGACTATTTTGGGAAAGCTAAACCTAATAAAGCACATTATGCATTGGCGGAGATGGAGAAGAGAGGTCTGCTGGCTGCTATTATCACACAAAATATTGATAACCTGCACCAGGAAGCAGGCAGTAAAAAAATCTATGAATACCATGGAAATTCACAACGTCTGATCTGTCCCCGGTGCGGGGCCATATACAACCCACATGAAGTTGATCTGGAACATCTCCCGCCACGTTGCGAAAAAGACGGGGAAATACTCAAACCCGACTTTGTTTTTTTTGGTGAACCGATACCGGTCGAAGTGGCACGGAAAGCAGAAGAAGAGGCAGCTATGGCTGATGTTTTTTTAGTGATCGGCACAACTGGAGAAATTATGCCCGCCTCATTGATCCCATCGATAGCCAAACAAAACGGAGCAACTATTATTGAAGTGAATCCGGAAATATCCAACTATACCCATTCCATTACGGACATCTATGTTCCCGGAAAAGCGGGAGAAGTATTCTCACAATTCGAAAAAGAACTTTTTGGTTAAACATACCGTTTCTTTTATTTTATTTTATTTCTGTTTTCGAAAATACTTTTTTATTTTGTACGGCTAATACAAAAAAATAATACTATGGGATTATTAAAAGGAAAAACAGCTTTGATCACAGGAGCTGCCCGGGGTATCGGAAGTGCCATAGCCATTCAATTTGCACGGGAAGGAGCTGATATAGCTATCACTGATCTGGCAGTGGACGAACATGCCAGGGAGGTGATAGCGACCATCGAATCTCTCGGCGTTAAAGGAAAAGCCTATGCTTCTGATGCCAGCGATTTTAACCAGACAAAGGAGGTTGTTCAGAAAATCACTGAAGATTTCGGGAAAATAGATATACTGGTTAATAATGCCGGGATTACCCGCGATACATTGTTGATGAGGATGACCGAAGAACAATGGGATATGGTCATCAAGGTGAATCTTAAATCGGTCTTTAATTTCACCAAGGCAGTGCAGCCTTTTATGCTAAAACAACGCAGTGGTTCCGTCATCAGCATGAGTTCGGTGGTAGGGGTAAGTGGCAATGCCGGACAAGCTAATTATGCCGCATCCAAGGCTGGCATCATCGGCTTTACCAAATCAGTAGCACGTGAAGTAGGCTCCAGGGGAATCCGCTGCAATGCCATTGCGCCGGGATTCATTGATACGGAAATGACCAGGAAACTACCTGAAGATGTCCGTAAAAACTGGATACAACAAATTCCGTTACGCAGAGCCGGTCTGCCGGAAGATGTTGCCAATACAGCTCTATTCCTGGCCTCAGATCTTTCTTCCTATGTAAGCGGTCAGGTTGTCCATGTCTGTGGAGGAATGAATACCTGATTTATTATGTAGGTTTGAAAAACGTTTAAGTGATTCGGCAGTATATGATATTGACGGAACAAGCAAGACAGAGATTGAAAAAAAACTCCCCTCACGGCAAACAGCGGTGGAGCGTGCAGCATATATCACCGGAAAAAGTTTTGCAAAATATATTTTGCCGTCATACCAGACGGTTCTTCGCCATTATTTTGGGAGAGGAGATGTTTTTTTGCGTAAAACATCTGAACTGGTAAAATTCAGAAACTGGGAAAAGGCGGAGAAAAAATGGAAAGAAGACCTACCATCCGCTTCCTCAAAAAACAAAGCCCGGCTATTATATAATCTGTCGCTGGTTGAAGAAATGAAAGGGAATAGAAAAAAAGCATTGCAATACATGGAAGAAGCAGTTTCATTCTATCCGTCAGAAGATATTCAAGCATACAGAAATCTGCTGAAACAGGAGACAAAAGAAAAAACAAAAACACCTATCCCTCACTGAATGAAAAGGCCTTATTTCTTCATAATAACCCTTGGCTTGTTTTTTTCTGTCATCCTTGGAGGATGTTACAGCACAAAACAAATAACCATACAGGTGTTACACCCGCCGGAAAAGATAATCTTTAACACTCCGCGTAATCTTGTATTGATCAACCGCCTGTTAGCTGATACATGTCTGTATGATACTTTGCATTTTAATGAATTGAAAATCCCGGTAAAAATGTATCAGGAATTAACATGGAAAACCTTTTATGGCTTTGCAGATGTTGCCACAGAATCACCCTGGGTACAGAATATCCTGTTTGATTCGGTTTTCGTTGATTCAGTATCCCCCAGGTATATTCCCCCGGCACTGAATCCCGTAAAAACAGATGATCTTCTGACTAAAAACCAGGCTACTGTGGGAATAGATCTGGCCAAGGTTTCATTTGGAGACTCAATCTACAGTTCTCACGAGTTTTTATTAAACGATGAGGAGGATGGAGGAGGGGCATGGTATTTCATTGTCAATGTTAACCTCTATATACAGACATATTGGTTTTTATATCTTGAGAAAGAACCGGAACCTGTGGATTCCGTGAAGCTTGTTGATGTTATGACAGTGAACGGGACCGGCCTCAACTATCAGGAAGCTGTTTCTAATCTGCCCAATATCAAAAAAGTTATTCAGGATTTATCTTATCAGGGTGGACAACATTATGCTTACAGAATCTTTCCGGTATGGGATAACGTAACCCGTATATATTATAACGACAATATAAATAAGAAGATGAAAAAGGCTGCTATGCTGGCACAACAAAGCCAATGGATGGAAGCAGCCACCATTTGGAGAAGTCTGGCCTTTTCAAAGAATAAAAGCACGGCATCCAGGGCAGCTTTCAACATGGCGCTGGCAAGTGAAATAAACAATAAACTGGACCTGGCCGAATCCTGGTTGAAAAAGTCCATACAGTTACAATCCTCACCCATAGCAAAGAATTACCTCGACATTGTCCGGGAAAGACAAAAAGACTATCGGAAAATGAACATCAATACATCCAAGTAAAAAATGCAGGGGAATCCCGTAAAGTTATTACTTTTGCAGCCTGACCAAAATAATGTATTCTGATGTATAATCTTTTCTTTTATATTATCCTGGCGATCCTGATCATGGATTATATTCTGGAAAGGTTCCTTGAATATTTAAACACAAAAGCCTGGAAGCCGGAGCTGCCGAAGGCACTTAAAAGCATTTATGATGCTGAAAGATACAGACAGTCACAAATCTATTACAAAGCCAATCTTACACTCGGAATTTTTTCTTCAACATTTTCTTTTTTGCTGATTCTGTTCATGCTATTCTTCGGGGGGTTTGCATGGGTTGACGGGATAGCCCGGAGCTTTGGAGCAAGTGAAATAATTGTTGCCCTGGTATTTTTTGGTCTGTTAGGATTTGTATTTGATCTGTTAATGACTCCTTTTACGATATATGATACTTTTGTAATAGAAGAAAAGTTCGGTTTTAATAAAACGACAGTAAAAACTTTTATTAGTGATAAGATAAAAGGCTGGGTACTGACAGCAATCATTGGAGGTGGATTGCTGGCTGTGGTGATTTGGTTTTACCAGCTCACTGGAAAATTATTCTGGATATGGGCATGGGGCATCTTTGCTTTTTTTACAATCTTCCTGACCATGTTCTATTCCTCTCTGATCGTTCCGCTTTTTAATAAACAAACCCCGCTGGAAGATGGCGAACTGAAAGATGCTATCCGCGATCTTTGCCGGAAGGCAAACTTTATCCTGGATAATGTTTATGTTATCAACGGATCGAAACGTTCTACCAAGGGAAATGCTTATTTCAGCGGCCTGGGCAGGAAAAAAAGAATTGTTTTGTATGATACGCTGATCAATGACCTGCAGACGAAAGAGATTGTGGCTGTACTGGCCCATGAAATTGGTCATTATAAGAAAAAACATACCCTCACAGGTCTCATCCTGTCCATCATCCAGACAGGATTGATCCTGTATCTGTTTTCTCTTTTTGTAGATAATCCACAGTTATCGGCAGCACTGGGAGCAAAAAAACCTTCTTTTCATCTTGGATTGGTTGCTTTTGCCATGATCTTCTCTCCTGTATCCACCCTTCTGGGTCTCGGCTCTGCCAGTCTATCCCGGAAGCACGAGTTCGAAGCTGATCATTTTGCCGGGAAATACAGCAGCGCAGAGAAACTGGGATCGGCATTGATCAAACTATCTGTCAAGAACCTGAGTAACCTCACCCCGCATCCGGTCTATGTGTTTTTCCATTACTCTCATCCCCCCCTGCTGGAAAGACTGAAAGCGCTGGGAGTCATTTCATCCATAGATAAATAACCGGAAGAATAAGTAAGAATCCTGAACAGATGCCCGGAGTGCCCTTGTCATACCAAATTCATGTGATTTTGGCTCTCCTGATCTTTGGCATTTGGCCCTTTACGCGACTGGTTCACATTTGGAGCTTACCTATTGCTTATATCACACGTGGCTTCCCGCCGCCATGTGCATGGCCGGCTAAATATAAATCACATACCTGTTGTGAAATAGACATTACGCCAAAGCATCCCTTCGGAATAATAGGTATTTAAATACCTATTTAAATACCTATTTTGTCACAGGCGTCCCTTTGGGATTATAGATGTTTTTTCAAAAAAATCCCGGGAGAATTCCAAAGCTTAAGCAGTATGTCAGCCCAACAAACCAGATTATCCTTCAGGGTCTGCCGCTTTTGGTGGCCTTCTCCTGCCCATGGTTTTGCTGATAAAGTCATTCTTTATCCAGCAATTTTAGAATTTCTGGAATAAGTAATTTACAGCGTTTGTAAAAAACGCTGTAAATCTTGATGCGAAGAAATTATTAGAAGTCCCCTTAAAACTTTATTGCTTAAAAGATATATTATACCTTACATTTGCAAATCTAATATTTGGCTGACTACGATTCTTTTTATACTTTTTTTGTCCTGGTATTTTGATAATGGTTTTAAAAAATAGAAGAAATTGAAAAAAAAATTATACTTCCTCTTGCTGTTTATATTGATAACTTTTCTTTTTCCTGATCTGACGGTCAAGGCCCAGGGGAGCAATGACACAATGAACACATTACGACAAGGGGCCTTAAAAGTGTTTATAGACTGCCATCATTGTGATATGGATTTCATTCGTCAACAGATACCATATGTCAATTATGTCCGTGACGTCAGGGAAGCGGATGTCTATATTCTTGAAACATCTCAATCTACAGGCAGCGGGGGACGACAATATACTTTTTCATTTCAAGGAGCTCAGCGTTTTCAGGGAATAAATGATACCCTGACATACAACAGCCGGCCGGATGAAACACGTGATAAGACCAGGGAAGACCGTACCAAGATGATCAAAATGGGCCTGATGCGTTATGTAGCCAGGACCCCGCTATTTACCGAAGTTGAAATAAACTCAAAAAAAGGACTGGAGACACAGGAGGTCAAGGATATCTGGAATAACTGGGTTTTTGAGTTGCAGTCCGAACCACAACTGGATAACGAAGAATCACTCAAGGAACTGTCCTGGGATAATTCCGCCTCGGCATATAAAATCACCCCCGACTGGAAAATAGAATTTGAATTTGATCAGAGATTTTCAAAAAGAAAATATATTTATGAAGATACAACATATGCAAGTGACCGAAGTTACTGGTCTTTTGATAATCTTGTTGTAAAAAGTCTCACCGACCACTGGTCAGCCGGCCTACACTATGAAATGAATTCATCGAGTTATCACAACATCAGGTTTGGTTTCAATGTTGCACCTGCTATTGAATATGATATTTTTCCTTACTCTGAGTCAACACGGCGACAAATGAGAATACTTTATGGCATTGGATACAAATATAATCACTATCAGGATACGACTATATACAACAAAATCGTAGAAAATCTTTTTGAGCAACAGTTTCGGCTAGCATTCAGAGTCCAGCAAAAATGGGGGTACGTCAACATCTCACTCCTGGCTGCTACTTATATACCCGACTTTTCCAAAAACCAGCTTGAGCTGGATGGCTCTGCACGAATTCGTCTTTTTAAAGGGTTTTCATTGCGCTTATCAGGCAGGGTGGCACGTATCAATAATCAGTTATCACTGGTAAAAGGAGGCATGAACGAAGCAGATGTCCTGCTGAAAATACATGAATTGGCGACAGCCTACAGGGTAAGAGGCAGTGTAGGAATAGTTTACACATTCGGTTCAATTTATAATAATATAGTCAACCCGAGGTTTGGAGACTAATATAAAAAGCTGCCATCAGGCAGCTTTTTATATTGAGCGGGAAACGGGGCTCGAACCCGCGACCTTCAGCTTGGGAAGCTGATGCTCTACCTCTGAGCTACTCCCGCAACATGGTTCCTGATGCTTAGTTCATAGTTCCGGGTTTCCTTTTTTCAATTCATCAATCCTCAATCAACGTTCATCTTTCCCAGAGCCTCCCATCGGACTTGAACCGACGACCTGCTCATTACGAATGAGCCGCTCTACCAACTGAGCTAAGGAGGCAAAAACGGATGACAAAAATATAATTAACTCGCTAAATAGACAAACAAGTACAAGAATTATTTTTTGTTCATACGAGAATACCCCCAACCTCATAGGGAATAGCCTATATAATCACAACCAGAAACTATATGTCAGCTTGGCAATAAGCTGGTTGGATGCATAGGCAAAACGATCTTCAATATTTTTCGCCAGGTTGTGGTTATACACAATGAAAAGGTCTCCCTTGGGTGCAAAGGTCCAGCGAAAGCGTGTGTTGGCACCTATTGAACCACTTATATTGTCATATTGGATATAGGAACTGAATTGCATATCGGGGGTAAAATTTAATTGTAATTTTCCACCGAAAAGACGCTGATCAAAATCACCATAAGGAAGCCGGGCCATGTTTCTCTCATAATTCATCTCAATGACCATCCACCGGAAAGGTCGCAAAAACATCTGCAACTCGATCTGGTTAAGCCATCCTCCGTAAAAACCACCGTACCACCAGGTTGCCTGTCCGTTTATCGGACGTTTACTTGCCGTCTCCAGTTCCAGACGGGACCGTACCCAGTTATATCCACCTGCCGGGATAATCACGCCGGAAGAGATATCAAAAGGTTCTTTCAGATACTCTCCGGCTGGTTTGATATTGAACTCAAAACGGTCACCGCTTTCCAGCCGGAAATGGATAGGAGCCGTAAAGACGGTATAACTCTCCCAGTGATTGCCAATATCGGTTACAAGAGAATAATAGGACTCGAAGAAAAATTGACGGATAAATTTGATTTTCTCAGGGCGGGGCATATAATCTACCGAGAGGGAATACATTTTAACCCCCCGGCGCGGTACAAAACCCAGAGAGGGGTTAAAC
>CAYLJE010000003.1:0-62927 GCA_964383915.1 uncultured Rikenellaceae bacterium | reverse complement strand
TTCTTTGTGATCATACCGGGCTTCCCTGCTTCTTCCATTTCCTCCGATTCATCTACGGTCAGGAGGTCCTCCTCCTGACCGTATTCCTGTTTGACCACCGGCTCCAACTCGGTAATATTAACCACCTGATAATTAGTCAGTCTCTTCCCACGGGCGCGGAAACTTTTCACCCCGATAAATTCAGCTACCTCAATAATTTCAGACTGTCGGTTCTTGTTTTTCCCACCAAAATTAACTTCCAGCCGCGGATATTCCACTTCGGTTATACTCACCAGTTTTGATTCGGTATTATCCCCTGTGAAAGAAACCGTTTTTTCCGAAGGCTTGAAGGAAAACCGCTTAACATAATAATATTCCCGATCAGCATCAAAATATACCACCGAAACTACTTTCCCTTCCTTGAATTTTTGTATCAGCAGGATATCATCCTCATAATGATTAGCCAGATCGAAATTAGTAGTGCGGAAGGATCCGTTCTTTCGCACCACAAGGATCCTGTCATCGCCACTGAATTCGCCCAGCAGGATCCCCCGTCCGTCAGCATTGAGACGGAGCACAGTATCATCAAACCATATTTTCCTGTCACCCAGTGTGGATATCCCTTTTTCTTTCATGGTAATACGCTGTATTGCATATCTGGTCAGGATATTCCCATGGGAGTTACGTCCTTTGATAGCATGGGTACCGAAATCAAAATCAAACACCGGTTTCTTCAATCTGGGCTTAGGTTTCAGGTGGACTTTAACCACCTCGGCTTCCCCGTTGGGGTTGACACTAAAATAAACAATCCTTGATCCCGGTTTTCCTTTGGTGATATTATATTCTCTGTCCCTGGTAATCCCTGTAATAGCGCTACGTTTTACCAGGTAGCGGGATTCTTTCCCGTCGCGGTATATAATATTATAAATGGTCCGTGTATCATTCTTTTTGAAGATACCCACATGTACAATATCTTTCCCCACAAAAACTTTATCAGTCACTTTGGTAATGATATAACGGCCATCACGCAACAACACGATCATATCATCAATATCCGAACATTCGGCCACGAACTCGTCCTTTTTCAGACTGGTGCCAACAAAGCCCTCCTTCCGGTTAACATATAATCTTGCATTTGCAACTGCCACTTTGGTAGCCACAATAATCTCAAAACTGCGTATTTCCGTCTTCCGGGGATAAACATTCCCGTATTTTTTCTTTATCTGCCGGTAATAGTTGATGGCATATGCCACCAGATTAGCCAGGTGGGTTTTGACCTCTTCCATCTCTTCTTCAATGGATTTGATGGTCTCTTCTGCTTTTTTAACATCATATTTTGAGATCCTTTTTATTTTGATCTCCGTAAGATGAATGATATCGTCTCTGGTAATCTCACGGTAAAAGAGTTTCCTGAATGGGGACAGTCCTTTGTCAATAGCTTCAATCACCTCTTCCCAGCTTGTGCATTCTTCAATATCACGATAGATTCTGTTTTCGATAAAAATTTTTTCAAGGGAGGAGAGATGCCAGGCTTCTTCCAGTTCCTGTTTCCGTATTTCCAGTTCACGTCCGAGAAGATATCTGGTTTGATCTGCCGACATCCGGAGTATTTCCTTCACGCCTATAAAACCAGGTTTTTTCCCGTCAATTATACAGGCATTGGGAGAAACAGAGACTTCACAATCGGAAAAAGCATACAGAGCATCTATGGTCTTGTCCGGAGAAACACCGGGCGCCAGATGAATGACAATTTCCACCTTTTCGGCCGTGTTATCATCAATTTTCTTGATTTTAATTTTCCCTTTGTCATTGGCTTTGATAATCGAATCTATTAAGGATCCTGTGACTTTTCCGAAGGGTATCTCGGTAATGACCAGTGTTTTTTTATCTCTCTTTTCGATCTTTGCCCGTATTTTAATCTGCCCTCCACGCAAGCCTTCATTATATCTGGAGAAGTCAGCCATACCGCCGGTTGGAAAGTCTGGCAGCAGTTCAAAGTCTTCCCCCTGTAAATAAAGGATGGAAGCGTCACACAGTTCATTAAAGTTATGTGGCAGTATCTTTGATGCCAGTCCGACAGCGATACCTTCGCCCCCCAGGACCAGCAACAGAGGGAACTTCACCGGCAGGGTTACCGGTTCTTTGTTCCGCCCGTCATAGGACAGTTTCCATTCGGTTGTTTTCGGGTTAAAAACCACTTCCAGGGCAAACTTAGACAACCGTGCCTCGATATACCGGGGTGCCGCAGCACTGTCTCCGGTGAGGACATTCCCCCAGTTCCCCTGGGTATCTATCAGCAGATTCTTCTGCCCCAACTGCACCAAGGCATCCCCGATGGAAGCGTCACCATGAGGATGATACTGCATGGTGTGCCCGATGATATTGGCCACTTTATTGTAACGGCCGTCATCCAGTTGTTTCATGGCATGCAGGATCCGGCGCTGCACAGGTTTCAGACCATCCACCACGTTGGGAACGGCCCGCTCCATGATCACATAAGAAGCATAATCCAGAAACCAGTCACGATACATTCCCGAGAGATGAGCCACTTTTATCAGGTCGGATGAGCCCGCTTTTGTCAGCAGCTCTTCCCCGGTTTCTTCTGATACAGGGCCATTTTCCCGTATTTTTTCTTCTTCGTTTTTTTCTTCGTCATTCATTTCCACCTTCCCTTCTCCATCAATGAAATGATTGATCAGGCTTCCACCAGGTCTTCCTCAACCCGCAGATTATTGATAATAAACTCCTGCCTGTCGGGAGTATTCTTACCCATGTAAAAACTAAGAAATTCTTCCACCAGCTCATCCTTACGCAGACGCACCGGATCCAGACGTATATCTTTCCCGATAAAATGTTTAAATTCTCCGGGTGAGATCTCTCCCAGCCCTTTAAAACGTGTGATTTCTATGTTCTTCCCCAAAGCATTGATCGCTTTTTCCTTTTCTTCTTCCGCATAACAGTAACGGGTTTCTTTTTTGTTTCTCACCCTGAAAAGAGGAGTCTGGAGAATATACAAATGCCCTTGTTTAACCAGGTCGGGGAAGAACTGAAGGAAGAAAGTAAGTAACAAAAGTCGGATATGCATACCATCCACATCAGCATCAGTAGCAATCACCACATTATTATAACGCAGGTTATCCAATCCGTCTTCAATGTTCAAAGCTGCCTGCAGGAGGTTAAACTCCTCATTCTCATAAACGATTTTCTTTGTGAGACCATACGTATTCAAAGGTTTTCCTTTCAGGCTGAATACTGCCTGGGTTTCGACATCGCGTGATTTGGTGATAGAGCCGCTGGCCGAATCTCCCTCCGTGATAAAAATAGTGGTTTCCAGTCTCCGCTCATCTTTTGAATTATAATGGACACGGCAATCCCTGAGTTTTTTATTGTGGAGGTTGGCTTTTTTGGCTCTTTCCCGCGCAATTTTCTTAATGCTGGAGATGGCTTTACGCTCTTTCTCAGAATCCAGAATTTTTTTCAGGAGGATATCAGCCGTTTCAGGATTTTTATGGAGAAAATCATCCAATTCTTTCTTCATGAAATCCATCACATAATTTCGAACACCCGGGCCATCGGGCCCCATGTTTTTACTACCCAATTTGGTTTTTGTCTGCGATTCGAATACAGGTTCTTCGATCTTAATACTAAATGCGGCAATGATGGATGCCCGTATGTCTGCAGCCTCAAAGTCTTTTTTATAAAAATCACGGATAGTCTTTACGACAGCCTCCCTGAAGGCAGCCAGGTGGATCCCCCCCTGGGCAGTATGCTGACCGTTGACAAAAGAATAATACTCTTCTCCATAATGTGTTCCATGGGTAAAAGCCACCTCAAGATCTCCATTTTTTAAATGGATGGGCGTATAGAGTCCTGGTTGGGACAGGTTCTCCGTCAACAAGTCCAGCAGACCGTTTTTGGAAAAAAGTTTTTGTCCGTTGAATTCAACCGTGAGACCTGCATTCAGGAACACATAATTCATCAACATCGTCTCTACATATTCAGAAACAAAATGATATTTTCCAAAAATCTCTTCATCGGGGATAAAACCAACACTTACCCCATTGGATTCTTCTGTTGATTGTAACGATTCGTCTTTCAGCAACCTGCCTTTAGCAAACCGGACAGTATGCACCTCCTTCTCCCGGAAAGATTTTAAAACAAAATCGGAAGTCAGCGCATTTACTGCTTTGATCCCGACACCATTGAGTCCTACTGATTTTTTAAACACTTTCGAATCATATTTGGCACCAGTGTTCATTTTAGAAGCCACTTCCACTACTTTTCCCAGGGGAATACCCCGACCAAAATCACGTACGGTTACACGGCTGTCCTGGATCGTCACGACAATTTTTTTACCAAACCCCATCATATATTCATCTATGGAATTATCCATTATCTCTTTCAATAACACATAGATCCCATCATCCTGGGAGGACCCGTCTCCCAACTTGCCGATATACATGCCGGGACGTTTCCGGATATGCTCTCTCCAATCCAGGGTTTTAATGGTATCTTCTGAATAATTCGCCGTCATAATAATATGCTCCTTCTGCTAAAAGATTTTTGCAAAGATAAGGAAATACAACGTGTTCAGGGAAATTGTTTTTCAACAATGAGGGTGAATTTTCAACGGAACGGGGAATTAGAGGATCAAAATTGCCCGGTTGACAACAAAGGTAAATCAAATATCAATAATGATTTTCTTTAACCCGGATTGTGGGTTTCTCTCAAAAATTCTATGGTATACAGACGCTAAGAATCATACCACGACCAGTGAATCAACCTTTTCTCCATCTTCCTGCAGATGTTGATATTTTCCCCATCCATCGTTTTCCAAGGGTGATCAGGATAACCCCGGCGACAGTAAGTACCCCGCCCCATACTTGCCAGACAGTGGGTGTCAGTCCAAAATAAAGAAAAGCTCCGGCCAGGACAAAGAATCCTTTTGAACTGGTGATGATAGAGGTACGTGAAGCCTCCAGATACCGGATGGCAGTGTATTGCGCCAGGGCGGTAAGGAAAGGCCCGAGGAAAGATCCCATGGTAATATTCAGCATAGCTCTCACCGGCAGGAAAAAAGTCTTTCCCGAAACCAGAAGAGCAACAAGCATGAATGTTTCCAGGAACACCACCCGGTTGATGGTAAGAACGAGAGGATTCAGCCTGGTTATGTAACGTTTGGCCAGGACAAAAGCTACCGAATAGACCAGCGATGAAAAGAACACCAGCCCTGCTCCCTCACGCAGCCATCCGGAAGGGTCCCCTCTCTGATAACTAATGATAAAAGCACCCGTCAGCGTCATCACGATCCCCAGAATCTCTACAGATTGATACCGCTCCTGCAGGAAAATAAAGCCCAGCAACGTGATCAATAAGGGGGTCAGGTTGGCCAAAAAAGAAACAAAAGCCGGATTTTCCATAGTTTCAATGGCCATAAAAAAAAGAACTGTTCCCGTCAGTTCAAGAAGGCCAATGATCATCAGTATGAAAAAGTGTTTCCTTGGTACCACCAGAAGCAATCGGGCTTTTTTATTGAATAAAAGGTAAACAGACAACCAGCCCAGCGCCATGCCGTACCAGTAAAATCCGAACTGGAATAAATGCACTTCATTCAATGCGGCTTTGCTGAAGATATAGACATTCGCCATGGCCAGGGTGGAGATCAGAGCCAGGATATAACCTTTGGTAGTATCTCTAATTTTTATTTTCTTTTCCATTCTTCCGGCAAAGGTAATAAATAAGCATATTGTTCACCGGAGGATAAATTAGATGGTATTGCAACAAGAACAATATCAGAAAGATAAGAGACCCATTCTCCAGTGGTATTTTTTCAATAAAGAAAAAAATCTATATTTGCCGGACAAAAATTTCTTAAAAGAAGAAACGTCAATAATAAGTTCATGTGCCTTCTCCTATGCCCACAGAACACAAATAACATACGTATGCAAAAATTCAAGATTATCGTTTTGGCCAAGCAGGTGCCTGATACCCGGAATGTGGGAAAAGATGCGATGAAAGCAGACGGAACGGTAAACCGGGCTGCATTGCCGGCTATTTTTAATCCGGAGGATCTGAATGCCCTGGAGCAGGCATTGCACATCAAGGATCAGTATCCGGGAAGTACGGTTATTCTCCTGACCATGGGACCACCTCGTGCTGCCGAGATTATCCGGGAAGGCTTGTACCGGGGAGCAAACAACGGGGTACTGTTAACAGACAGGGCTTTTGCAGGATCAGACACCCTGGCTACTTCTTATGCACTGTCACGCGCTATTATGAAAATGGGGGATTTTGATTTTATCCTCGCCGGACGCCAGGCCATAGACGGAGACACAGCCCAGGTAGGCCCCCAGGTAGCGGAGAAACTGGATGTTCCGCAGGTCACCTATACCGAAAAAATCGTCAAAATCAGGAAAAATACAATTACCATTAAAAGACGCCTTGAAAAAGGTATCGAGATCGTAAAAACCACACTGCCGGTACTAATCACTGTGACGGGGACAGCTCCGGCATGCCGTCCGAGAAATGCCAGGCTGATCATGAAATATAAACGGGCAACGACCCTCAGTGAACGACAAAATATGTCGGAAGATTATATCTCTATCTATGATGACAGACCTTTTCTCAATATCCAGGAATGGAACGTGAAAGATATCGACGTAGAAGTCGAAAAACTCGGTTTATCCGGTTCGCCTACAAAAGTCAAAAAGATAGAGAATGTGGTTTTCCAGGCGAAAGAAGCCAAAGTTTTGGAGAGTAATGATTCAAGCATCAACCGGTTCATGAAAGAATTGATACTAAACCACACCCTGGGTTAAATCCGGTAAAAAAGAAAAAAATCAAATCTTAAAATCCTGTGAAAGTGAATAATTTATTTGTCATATGTGAAATGGACAACGGCAAGGTGGCCGAAATCAGCCTGGAGCTACTTACCAAAGGAAGAAAACTGGCGGAGCAGTTACAATGTGAATTGGAGGCGCTGGTAATTGGCTATCAACTGAAAAATATCGAAAAAGAAATATTTTCTTACGGAGCTGATAGGGTGTGGGTGATCGATGACCCGCGGCTGGAACATTATACTTCTATTCCTTATACCAATATTGCCGTGGGTTTATTTAAGGAAGAGAAACCTCAGGTAGCATTGCTCGGGGCCACCAGCTATGGAAGAGACCTGGGCCCCCGTGTTTCTTCTGCCCTGGGCAGTGGCCTGACAGCCGACTGCACTGCCTTGATGATCGGAGAACATATCGATAAAAAAGCCAATAAAACATACAAGAACTTATTACTTCAGATACGGCCTGCATTCGGTGGAAACATTATCGCAACCATTATTAACCCGGAGCATAAACCCCAGATGGCCACCGTGCGGGAAGGTGTGATGAAAAAAGAAAAATGCAGGGAACCACACCAAGGTGAAGTGAAACATCCGGACATTGATAAATATGTCAGTCCTGAAAATTTTGTGGTGCAAGTCATCAAACGACATATGGAAGAGTCGGATGTCAACCTCAAAGGGGCTCCGGTCGTTGTGTCCGGTGGCTACGGGGTAGGATCAAAAGAAAATTTTGATCTCTTATTCTCACTGGCCGAACTGATTGGAGCCGAGGTAGGAGCTTCCCGGGCTGCCGTAGATGCCGGGTTTGTCAGCCCTGACCGGCAAGTCGGACAAACCGGTGTCACCGTGCGACCTAAATTATACATCGCCTGCGGGATATCGGGACAGATACAGCATATTGCCGGGATGCATGAATCTGCCATGGTGATCTCCGTGAACAATGATCCCGAAGCCCCAATCAATAAAATTGCCGATTATGCAATCATCGGGAACATGGAGGAGGTTATTCCCAAAATGATCAAGTATTATAAAGAAAACTCAAAATAATTCCCTGTTCTATACCCGGATAATTTTAAAATAACAGAAAGATGCCAAATTTTTTTAGTGATAACCCGGATTTGAAATTTCATCTGAATCATCCTTTAATGAAAAAAATCGTTTTATTAAAGGAGCGCAATTTTGCAGATAAAGACCAATATGATTATGCTCCGGTAGATTTTGAAGACACCCTGGACAGTTATGAGAAAGTGCTGGATGTTGTAGGGGAGATTTGCGGGGAGATCATCGCACCCAACGCGGAAGATATAGACAAGCAAGGTCCTGAGGTGGAGAACAACCGGGTGAAGTATGCCCGTGGTACGGAGACCAATCTGGAGGCGATCCGGAAAGCCGGATTGATGGGGATCACCCTCCCACGAAAATATGGCGGGCTGAACTTTTCAATCGTTCCTTATACAATGACAGCAGACATAGTCTCCAGAGCGGATGCAGCTTTTGTTAATATCTGGGGGTTACAGGATTGTGCCGAGACCATTCATGAGTTTGCTTCCGAAGAACAGAAAGATAAATACCTGCCGCGTTTTTGCCAGGGAGAGACCGGGGCGATGGCTCTGACCGAACCGGATGCCGGTTCCGACTTACAGTCTGTACAATTAAAAGCCACCTATGATGAAGAAAAAGACCAATGGTTTCTCAATGGTGTAAAACGCTTCATTACCAATGGTGACGGAGATATTGCCCTCGTCCTGGCACGCTCGGAAGAAGGCACCAAAGACGGCCGGGGATTGTCTATGTTTATTTATGACAACAAAAACAATCATACGGTTAAAGTCCGAAGGATTGAACACAAGCTGGGGATTATCGGGTCTCCTACCTGCGAACTGGTTTATCGTGATACCCCTGCCGAGCTGGTAGGTTCAAGACGTATGGGTTTGATCCGTTATGTGATGTCACTGATGAACGGGGCACGTCTGGGGATCACCGCTCAGTCTGTAGGGATTACCGAGGCCGCCTACCGGGAAGCCCTTGCTTATGCCAAAGAACGTCAGCAGTTCGGCAAACCGATCATTGAGTTTCCGGCTGTCTATGAGATGCTTTCTTCCATGAAAGCCAAGCTGGACGCCAGCCGTTCACTGCTGTATGAAACAGCCCGCTTTGTGGATGTTTATAAAGCTTATTATCATATTTCACAGGAAAGACAACTGGAAAAAGAAGAACGGTTTGAAATGAAAAAATACCAGCAACTGGCCGATGCCTATACCCCGCTTGCCAAAGGACTGACTTCGGAGATATGTAACCACATGGCTTATGATGCTCTTCAAATTCATGGGGGTTCAGGGTTTATGAAAGATTATCCTATTGAGAGGATCTACCGGGATGCCCGGATCACCTCTATCTATGAGGGCACAACTCAACTACAGGTAGTCGCTGCCATCACGGGCATTGCCAAAGGAACCCTGTTGAAACAGATCAGAGAATACAAAGAGACGAAGATCAAGCCCGAATTGCATACTTACCGGCGCATGCTGGTAACGATGACCGAAGATTTCGAACAGGCCAGCCGGAAAGTATATGAAACAGAAAACAAAGAATACATTGACTTCCATGCACGCCGGCTGGTAGAAATAGCGGGGAACATCATCATGGGCTACTTGTTGTTACTCGATACCAACAGGGAATCCGGCTACTGGAAATCGCTGGAGGTCTTTCTGCGCAATGCACGGACTGAGAACAAGGCCAGTGCTGAGTTCATCAGGCTTTCTTCCCTGAATGATTTGGGACGTTTTAAATTGGAAGAGGAAGGATAAAGTCATATAGGTAATCTGAAGAATTATCCGTAATTTTGTAAGATAAAAAAGAGGTAAAAATGTCTTCATTACCAAGTTTTTTTCGGACACAAAAACCACGTAAGTTCCATTACATTCCGCGGTATTATGATCCTGAGAAAGAGGCTATGCAACAGCGAATCGACCAGGTTGAGCAGGAATTAGGCCTGCGGAAAGAAAAAGCATATGTTCCGAAGATAAGAAAAGGACAAATGCAAAATTATTTCCACAGAAAATCAAAGTCCCGTGAAAAATCATCAAATATCAGGATACTGATTATCCTGGCTTTCTTACTCCTGTTAGCCTATCTCATTTTCCGTTAATATAACTGCCAATATGGCTGATATTATACGACTACTACCTGATTCGGTAGCCAACCAGATTGCTGCGGGAGAGGTTATTCAGCGACCGGCTTCGGTAGTGAAAGAATTAATGGAGAATGCCATTGACGCCGGAAGCAGTAGTATTACCGTACATGTTGTAAACGCCGGAAAGACAATGATCCGGCTCATTGATGACGGATGTGGAATGTCAGACACGGATGCCCGGCTGGCATTTGAGCGTCATGCTACCTCCAAGATACGAAAAGCCGAAGACCTTTTTGCCATTCAGACCATGGGTTTCCGCGGAGAAGCCCTGGCCTCTATCGCTGCGGTGGCCCAGGTAGAATTAAAAACCAAAAGAAAAGAAGATGAACTGGGGACTTATCTGGTTATTGCCGCATCCGCTGTAGAAAGTCAGGAGCCTGTCGCCTGTTCCGACGGGAGTAATTTTACGATAAAAAATTTGTTTTTCAATATTCCGGCACGTCGGAAATTTTTGAAGACCAACGCCACAGAGATTAAACACATTGTGGTAGCGTTCCAACGCATTGTATTAACTCATCCGGAGATCATTTTTCATCTTCGCCACAATGAAACGGATATTTACCAATTGCCACACGTTTCCAATCTCCGACAACGGGTAGTCAGTGTTTTTGGGAAAGCTATAAATCAGCACTTAATCCCCCTGAAAACAGATACATCTCTGGTAAAAATCCGTGGTTTCATCGGGAAACCGGAGTTTGCCAGGAAAACTTTTGGGGAACAGTTTTTTTTTACCAATCGCCGCTTTATGAAACATGCCTATTTCCACCGGGCCATCACAGAAGCTTATTTAAATATTCTACCTTCTGAGTCGGTTCCTTCTTATTTTATATTTTTCGAGACCAATCCCGAGAAAATTGATATCAACATCCATCCCACCAAAACAGAAATAAAATTCGAAGATGAACAATCTGTATGGCAGATATTACACGCTTCGGTAAAGGAAGCCCTTGGTAAATTTAATATTGTTCCCTCCATTGATTTTGGAAATGACACATCCATTGATATCCCCATATCCCGGCCGGGTCAGAAAGTTCATCCACCGGACATTCCCGTCAACCCGGATTTTAATCCATTTGAACAAGAAGACGGGTTTTCTTCTTTTAAAAGAGAGGAACGCAGGCGAACAGCTGATGCAGAGATTATAAAACACTGGGAAAAACTTTATGGGGGACCGGAACAGGATCATGGGGAAAAACAGCAGAGATTCGAAAATGAGGAAGCCCGGGGGCATAGGGACAGCGGATTTTCATTTCTACAGTTCAAACAAAAATATATCTTGTTTGCTGTGAAATCAGGCCTTATGATCATAGATCAGAAAAGAGCTCATGAGCGGATTCTCTTTGAAGAGTATGATCGTCTTCTCCGGTCGGAAACCGGATCTTCACAGCAACAGTTGTTCCCTGTGGGATGTACACTGAATCCTGCTGATTTCATGGTATTGGAGGAAATAAGACCGGATATTGAGCAACTGGGGGTTTCGTACGAGGTAGAGAAAGATACGACAATTCGTGTCACCGGCTTGCCAGGAAATATTATATCTTCAGATCCTGTAGAAATGATACATTCACTGATTGCGGAGTATAAAATCTCAGAATCTGACCCTTCGGCCGGGACACGGGAAAAAATTGCACGAGCTTTGGCCCGTGCTGCTTCCATCCCTTACGGAAAGTTGCTTACAACAGAAGAGATGCGGGATATCACAGATCGTTTGTTTGGTTGCAAAGAACCCGGATATACCGCCGGCGGGAAACCTGTCTTTTACATTTTACCCCTGACAGACGTGGAAAAACAATTTGAATAAGACAAATAATGACATTTTGTCTTATTTATTTTGTTATCCGTTGCTTTTTTTAACTTTGGCGCACCGATTGTAAATAAGCAGGAAATAAAAAATATGATGTATAGCTCTCACAGGTCAACGAATCCTAATTTTCCTCCGGTTGTAAAAAATATAATTATCATATCTACCCTGATGTTACTTATAACCTGGGTATTGGAGCATAGCTTCGGCATTGACCTTACCCGTTACCTGGCACTCTATTATCCGGGTTCGGAGTATTTTCATCCGTATCAGTTTGTCACTCATTTGTTTATGCATGCCGGGCTGGTACATTTATTTTTTAATATGTTTGCTCTCTGGATGTTCGGCCGGGTGCTGGAAAATGTCTGGGGAGGAAAAAGATTTTTTATATTCTATTTCGTCACGGGCATTGGCGCTGCCGGCTTTTATACGCTGGTGCATTGGATTGAATATACACCCATGATTCATTTTGCTTCTTCTTTTGCCAGTCATCCGACACCAGATCTCTTTTTAACATTTATCCAAAAATACGTTCATCACCCAAATCCTCAGGTTTATCAGTTTATTGATGCCTGGCGGAGCCATCTGGCTGATATGGCGTACGCTAACCAGGCAGTGTCGCAGACAAATAATTATGTCCATACATTAATCAATATCCCTACTATTGGAGCTTCGGGTGCAGTTTTTGGCGTTTTACTGGCTTTTGGGATGTTGTTCCCAAACACACAACTAATGCTTCTTTTTCCACCCATACCTATCAAAGCGAAGTATTTTGTCCTGGGGTACGGAGCCCTGGAGTTTTATCTGGCCCTGGCCCAACCAGGGGGTCATATTGCCCATGTGGCACATCTGGGTGGCATGCTTTTTGGATATATTATGGTAAAATACTGGAATAAAAAAGGAACCAACTTTTATTGATCGGATGACTATATGGGAAGGTATTAAAGACTCGTTCAGGAAGGGGACAACCCTGACCCAATTGATCTATATCAATGTCGGGGTTTGGCTGACTGTGAACATTGCCTACATTATCCTGTTTCTTTTTTCGGTACCGGCCCCTTCGGCCAGGATACTGGAATGGCTGGCTGTTCCTGCTTATTTACCCAGCTTACTTACTCACCCATGGACTGTTATTACGTATATGTTTACCCACCAGAATTTTTTTCACATTCTTTTTAACATGCTGTGGCTCTATTGGTTCGGCCTTATTTTCCTACAATATTTTGATCCCAGGAAACTGGTGGGAGTGTATCTTTTAGGCGGTCTTAGCGGCGCTTTTTTATATATCCTGACTTTCAATATTTTCCCGGCTTTTCATCCCATTTTACATCGTTCCATTGCCTTGGGGGCTTCAGCATCCATTATGGCCGTTGTGATTGCTATTTCTGTATATGTACCAAACTATACCGTCCGTATAACGCTGATCGGTCCTGTTAAGATCAAATATATAGCACTGATAGCTTTCATTCTGACTACATTGGTGGATTTTTCTTCCAATACGGGAGGGAAAATTGCTCATCTCGGAGGGGCTTTGTACGGATATCTTTTTATTGTACAATACCGCAAAGGAAAAGATAATACCAAAAGTATTAACCGCTTTCTTGATGCTGTTTTCTCATGGTTCAGACCTCACAGGAAAAAACTTCATGTAACCCATAAACGCCCGGTAGATGATATGGAATACAACCGGCAAAAGGCTGATGAACAAAAAAAAATTGACCGGATCCTGGATAAGATTTCAAAAGGAGGTTATGACAGTCTCACAAAAGAGGAAAAAGAAACCCTTTTCAAAATGAGTAAGAAACATTAAAAACAGTAATCTTGCTTAAACTAACCCGAACTCTTCTCTATATTTTTTCGTATGTGCTGACGGCAGCGCTGCTCTTATCTTATCTGTCTGTATTCATTCCTCCTGACAAGTGTTGGATTCCCGCATTTTTCGGACTTGCTTTCCCCTATCTTCTGACTACTAATATCTTTTTACTGGTTTATTGGTTGGTCCGTCTGAAGAAAGAAAGTATTGTACTACTTGTAGTTATTCTGCTGGGATGGAATCCTCTCTCACATTTCTATCGATTACCTGTTCCCCATCATGAAAACCGGGACATGCCCCATGATGTAAAAAAAATATCTGTCATGACCTTTAATGTAAGATTATTTAATATTTTTACAACCGGGAAAGTAGAACGACCTGCTGATAAAATTATTAAGTTTTTAAAAAAAAACAGACCGGATATTCTTTGTTTACAAGAATTTTATACAGATCCGCCCAGATTACCGGAACAAAAGATAATACAATCGCTTAATTATCCTTATCACTATATATCATACATAGAAGAAGGGCATAGAAATGCCAGATATGGGCTTATTGTTTTTAGCCGTTATCCTATGCTAAACAAAAAAAATATCCGTTTTGCCAATTCCTTTAATCAAAGTCAGTCCTGTGATCTGGTGATCGGAAAAGATACCCTGCGTCTTTTTAACAATCATCTTCAATCAACCAGGTTAATAAAAAAAGAAATCAGGCTGGATGAATTCAATCAGGAAGGAGAGACCATACGAGAGGTAAAGGACATTTCGGTGCGACTCAGAACGGCCTTTATCAAAAGGGCAAAACAAGCCAGAATACTAAAACAGCATATCCGGCAATCTCCATATCCGGTATTGGTTTGCGGAGACTTTAATGATACGCCGGTCTCCTATACCTATCATCTTTTGTCCGGTAATCTGGCAGATGCTTTTGTCGAAAGTGGATCCGGTTTTGGTAAAACTTATCACGGCCTGTTTCCATCTTTCCGGATAGATTATGTTTTACATGACAGGCAATGGAGGGCGATAACATATCATACTTACCATAACCGGTTATCGGATCATTTTCCAGTTACCTGCACGTTGGTTAAAGAAGATAAATGACACTGTCAGAAAGGCAAATATTCCAGATCAACATTTCCGCCGCTAATAATAATTCCAATGGTTTTGTCCCGGAACAACCCGCGGTTCTCCATAACCACAGCCAGTGGTACCGCCGATGAAGGTTCAATAATGATTTTCATCCGTTCCCAGACGAGGCGCATGGCCTGAATAATGGTCTCCTCTTTGGCTGTCAGGATGTTATCTACCTGTTGCCGGATGATGGAAAAGGTACGTTTGCTGAGGGATGTCAATAATCCGTCAGCAATGGTATCGGGATGAACAGAGGGCATGAGTTTACCGGAACGGAAAGAACGGGCGGCATCATCTGCCTGGACGGGCTCAGCCCCGATGACCTGTGTTTTGGGAGAGAGCGCTTTTATGACAATAGATACCCCGCTTAACAGACCCCCTCCTCCTACCGGAGCAAGGACCACATCCGGCACAGGCATTTGTTCCATAAGCTCCAGAGCTGCTGTCCCCTGGCCTGCAATTACCCGTATGTTATCATAGGAATGAATAAATGTGGCACCGGTTTCTCTGACGACGGTGGCCAGCGTTTGTTCCCTGGCCCGGAGAGCAGGTCTGCAAAAGTAAATCTTTGCACCGTACCCTTCTACAGCCATTTTTTTAATCCGCGGAGCATTCTCAGGCATAACAATATAGGAAGGAATATGAACCATGCTGGCAGCCAGAGCCAATGCTGCTGCATGGTTACCGGAACTGTGGGTAGCCACCCCTTTTTTTCGGGCTGTTTTATCCAGGGTAGTTACCGCATGGATTGCTCCCCGGAACTTAAAAGCACCCACCTTCTGAAAATTCTCACATTTAAAATAAAAATCAGCCCCCAGTATTTTATTGACAGACCGGGAGGTTAAAACAGGGGTCTTGTGAATAAAGGAGCGGATACGTTCCTGCGCTTTAATGATATCCTGAAAACCAAGGGATTCCATGCTTATCTCGTTTGTCTGTTCTGCAAGAGTTTATAATTCTCATAAATATTTTTTACCCTTACCAGTATATCATACTCCGAAGCATTCAGGATAAAATCTTCCGGTAAATCACAGTAATGCATAAACCTTTCAAGTTGGATACCCTGCAGACCGGTTAGCTGGCTGACCATCGCCTTATTAAATTTTGATTTAATTTTATCCCGGATTTTTTGTTCTTCAAGGACTTTCTCCAATTTTTTCAGACTGCGTTCTTCGGGACTACGAAGTGAGAATAAAAAGCCGGTACTGACTTTCTGATATTTAATAGCTTCTTCAGTAAGAATTTTATCATAGTAAGTTTGCATTCTGATAACCTTATTTTTGGAAAGATCCAGGGATAATACTTTTTGCTTAAATTGTTCATAGGTCCCCAACCCATGGACGGTAACTCCTTCGATATGATAGACCCTTTCTTTAATATAAATCACGCCGGAATAATGATTTGCAGGCCAGAAAACAGGCAAGGTAAATTTTGTGTCTTCAAAGCCAATGGCCGTGATAAAGAGCGTATCATTCCGATGCATGGGGAGGGTAAAAAAACCAAGAGTATCCGAAACCGTAGCCCGTTTATATCTCGTATTGAGGATGTGTGCATAAGGGATGGGGACGCCGGAGGCAACATCCCTTAACTGACCTTGCATCATGACCAGTGAATCCAGAGACAGAGTCTCCCGCTGTGCATACACAGATACCATGGTTATTAAAAAAAACAACATAAACCAACTCAGATATTTTTTAACCCCCATAATCAGTTGTTTAAGTTGTAAAGGTCTTTTTTTTTTTTTTAAATCAAAAATATCATCTTTCCTTATCTTTATTTTTTTCACAAAACATAGACCAAAAGTGAAGAATTTATCAAAACAAATTTTATAATCTTAAAAAATTTACGAATTTTACAGCCATATAATATATACTTATGACATATCAGAATATCATTGAGAAAGCTTGGGAGAAAAAAGAATTATTGAAAGACCCTGAAGTTCAGCAGGCAATCTATAACACGATTGATCTGCTGGATAAAGGAAAAATACGGATAGCTGAACCGTCCGGTGAAAAATGGAAGGTTAATGAATGGGTCAAAAAAGCAGTGATTCTATATTTTCCTTTACGTAAAATGGAAATAATTGAATCTCCTCCTTTTGAATTTCATGATAAGATCCCTTTAAAACATCACTACAAAGAACAAGGGGTACGTGTCGTTCCACATGCTCTGGCACGATATGGATCCTATCTGGCCCCCGGGGTGATTATGATGCCTTCTTATGTGAATATCGGAGCTTATGTTGACGAGGGAACCATGGTGGATACCTGGGCTACCGTTGGCTCTTGTGCTCAGATCGGGAAACATGTTCATCTGAGTGGAGGGGCAGGCATCGGAGGTGTTTTGGAACCTGTGCAGGCTGCTCCTGTTATCATTGAGGATGGTTGCTTTATCGGATCCCGCTGCATTGTAGTTGAAGGCGTCAGGGTACGACAAGAAGCAGTACTGGGAGCCAATGTTGTACTAACCCAATCTACCCGCATCATTGATGTAACAAACAGTAAATCAATAGAATTACGGGGAGAAGTGCCTCCCCGTTCTGTGGTAATACCCGGAAGTTTTACAAAATCTTTCCCGGCAGGAAATTATCAGGTTGCCTGCGCCTTGATCATCGGAAAAAGAAAAGAATCAACCAACCTGAAAACTTCACTTAATGAGGCATTGAGAGAATATGATATTTCTGTTTAAGAATTTTCCTGTTTTATCTTATCCTGACACGAAAAGAAAAAAAAGGAAATAAGTTAATCATTACTTAAAGGATTAACATAAATGTGCTTACATTAGCTATTTGCAGTATCTCTTGTTTTATTTACTTTACCATGCCAAAGATTTCTGCTGTCATTATTTCTTATAACGAAGAGACTTATATAGGGAAGTGCCTTTCATCTCTGGAAGGAGTCGCCGATGATATTATCGTAGTGGACTCTTATTCAACGGACCGGACAAAAGAGATATGTAAACAATTTAATTGCCGGTTTATCCTGCATCCGTTTGAAGGATACATAGAACAGAAAAACTGGGCTATGCAACAGGCAAAATATGAATATATCCTTTCTCTGGATGCTGATGAAATGTTATCTGACAAACTAAGGAATTCCATAAAAGAAGTTAAGAATAATTGGAGTCGGGACGGATATTATTTCAATCGTCTGAATAATTATTATGGAAAATGGCTCCGTCATTCCGGTGTTTATCCTGATAAAAAACTACGGCTGGCAGACCGGCGAAAAGCTTATTGGGATGGTATTAACCCTCATGATACCATGAAATTATTACCGGGAGCAGTAAAGGGATACCTCAAAGGAGATTTGTTACACTATACCCAGGCTTCGGAACAGGAACACCGCGAGAAAATATATAATTTTTCATCTATTAGCGCCGGGCAATATTACGATCTCAGAGGGAAATCATCATGGCCTCGTATCATCCTTAGCCTTGTTTGGCGGTTTGCCTGGAATTATTTCTTCCGTCTGGGGTTCTTAGACGGAAAGATTGGATGGAAAGTATGCTATCTGAATGCCTATTCCAGTTTTTTAAAACACCTTAAGACCCGTACAATAAATATAGACAGGTCAATAAAAAACAAAAATGACAGATGAGTTCGGTCGACTCACAGATATTTAATAAAAATATGAAGGGAAAAACTTAATTTAGTATCCTATGATACATATTTTTCAGAGACATTGCGGATTTTCTCCGAGTTCAATAAATAAAAAAAGACCTGATTGGTTTAGCAGGGAAAAATGCTTTCGCAATCTTAAGAATACGATTGCAGATGACAACAGGGTCGAATTGACATTGGTCTATGATAACGCCAACGGAGCCCTGGAAAAACATTTTATCTCTGCCGAAAAAGACTTTAAAATTGTAGAGTTTACAGGGGGAGATGATTCCAGGAGCCTGCACAATCTGTTATACTATATCATCACCCGGGATATCCCCGATAATGATATTGTTTATGTGCTGGAAGATGATTATGTTCATCGGAAAGGCTGGGTGGATATTATGCTGGAAGGATTCGGGCATTCAGATGCTGATTATGTCTCATTGTATGACCACAGGGATAAGTATTTTTTGCGCAGATACCGGAACCTGAAGTCGAGAATTATTTTCTCCCCCTCCGTTCACTGGCGATACATCCCGTCCACAACAAATACGTGGGCAACGAGGTTTAAAACATTAAAGAAACATTTTAAGATACATGAAATATATTGTAAAAGCAGAAAAGGAATCGCCAGAGATAAAGCCAAGTTTCAATACCTGAGTGATAAAAAAAGAGCATACCTCATCAGTCCGATGCCAGCCTACGCTACCCATGCGGAAACACCATTCCTGGCTCCTATTATTGATTGGGAGAAAGTAATGAACGAATAAACCTTTGCAAATTAAGAACGGAGTATCCAGCTCTTTTTCTTCATTACCTGAAAATAATATTCCCAGAGATAGATATAGATAAATAAATGAACCCTGGCTTTGAGAAAAGGAAAGAATATCAAACCAATCATTGCAGGGATAAGTTCCTCAAAGAACAATGTGTTAATAACCAAAAAAGATTGTAATATAATCTGTTGTCCTCTTTTATAATGCTTATAAAAATAAATATGCCTTGATTTCATTACTTCGGCTTTAAAAAAAGCAATACGTTTTTTATCTTTTCTGGTGAGACTGCCATGGTGATGGGTGATGGAAATATCACACAACAAAGCGATCCTGCCTCCCCTATCCCTCACCCTTCTACATAAATCAATGTCTTCATAATACAACCAGAAATCCTCACTCCAGCCCCCTGTCTGTTCAAAAACCTGTCTTTTAATCAAGACAACGGAACCGGATACCCAGTCCGGTAAAATAACCGGATTCGTTTTACAATCTTTTTTAAATTTCTTTTTTGAAAAAAGAGAGTAACCGATTCTAATAAGTCCATTAATGGTCCAAACCGAAGGGAAAATGCCAAAAGGATTTTCCGGTTTTCCCGACTGTCTTCTCTGTTGTATAGAGACAATGTGATAAACAGGATGCTCCTCAGCCAGATGTAACATGGAAGACAGGGCTTCCAGTGAAACGATGGTATCAGGATTCAAAAATAAAAAATATTCCCCCCCGGCATATGCAGCCCCAAGGTTGTTTCCGTTTGAAAAACCATAATTTCCCTTGTTTTCAATAAAACGGAAATCCGGATAGGATAAAGCAAATTCATCCATTCTGCCATCATCGGAGAAATTATCAACTATGATAACTTCCCATCCAAAACCTGCACTTTTAAGACAGGAAAGTGAATCCAAACATAATTTCAGAGACTCCCACCCTCTGTAATTTACGATGATCACGGAAAGCTTTTTCAAAACAGATGTTTTTTCCGGCAAATTATTTATTCGTTTAAAACATAAAAATAAAGAGAATTCCCGGTATAAAAAATGGAGCGTGGGAAAATTATTAATTTTCCCACAGGATAAATAAATATATATTGCATGAATTTAAGTAAATTCGTACGCACAGAAAGAGATCGTTTTTAAAACCAGTTATGAATAATCAGGTTGGGGAAGAAATAAAAGAAGCTGTCCGGATATTAAAAAAAGGAGGGGTAATTCTTTACCCTACGGACACCATTTGGGGAATTGGCTGTGATGCCACAAATGAGGAGGCTGTACGCAAAGTCTCCCGGATAAAAAAGAGACCCCTGGGAAAAAATTTCATCATGCTGGTGGATTCCAAAGATATGCTCCTCCGGTATGCAAAAAATGTAGCTCCGGATGTGATCTTGGAAATGGAACATGCTACCCTTCCTACTACTTTTATTCTGCCCGGGGTAAATGGCATCGCGCCTTCCCTGATACACAATGACGGGACTACCGGGATCAGGATCCCAAAGGACATTTTTTGTACTCGTCTGATCCGGGAATCAGGAGTGCCACTGGTATCTACTTCAGCCAATTATTTCTCCCAGCACCCACCGGCATCCTTCAGGTTTATTGACCCCGGATTAATCAAAGAGGTGGATTATGTTGTAAAATGGAGACAGGAAGAGTCAACTCCTGCAAAACCTTCGCACATAATCAGAATATATCCCGATGGGACCAGAGCCATTCTTCGGGATTGATGGTCCTGTCTCACCTGCAACTGCAGATCTCCAACGAATCCACATCTACCTATTATAACAGGTATTTAAATAGGTATTTTCTACCCGCCTGCTTATTTTTCCTTCAGGGCTTTCACATTCCCCGAGCCGGTGATTCTGGCATCTACAACAGGGGCTCCGGCATAATACAAATCGCCACTCCCGGTAATAGAAACCTTAAGCCGGTCGTTAACATAAACATAAGCATCTCCCGACCCGGTAATAGAAGCTTCGGCCTTTTTTGTCGGGAGATTCTCATTGTGAATGGTTCCTGATCCGGTAATTTCTACTTCCTGGGATATTACCGGTTCCTTCCCGGCAAGCTTGATGGTCCCGGATCCTGTTACAGAAACATCTACCCTTTTGGCCAGGAGGTCACTTACCTTAATCTTTCCGCTGCCGGTTACCAGCAATTTTAATTCATCGGAAGAGACCTGCGTTTTCGTTTCGATCTTCCCTGAACCGGTTACATTAAGACGCTTAATTTCAGGGGTTGTAATATAGATGGCGATTCTTCCCTGAGGTCTTCTCCAGCCGAAATAGTTGTGGTAGAAAGCGATACTTAGTCTATCTCCTTTAACTTTGGTCTCAACTTTTCCCAAATAATTTTCCGGCCCTTCCAGCTTGACTTCTGTACGGGGTCCCTGGGTCAGGAATACATCAGCAGGAATAGACAAGGTAATTTCGCTAAAAGAACCTGTTTTACGGATTTCCTCTTTCTGGGTATATCCAATGCAGGAGGATAAAAAAGAAAAAGTAATGGCCAGTGTCACTACATGGAAAAGATTACGTTTCATGTGTTTTAAAATTAGGATTTATTATCTTTTTAAAAGACGAATACAAATTCGTAATGTTGCATGTGAAGGAAACCCGATTATAAGTTATCAGGATTAAAAATTCCTTCGGGTAACCGGAAAATAACCTGTTTTGTTCCACTATCAACCTGTACAATAAAGATTTTTGCCGCCGGTATCAAAAAAAAATTGTCGCCGGTATTTACTTCGTAGAAAGGATTTTCCGGAACAGGTACAAGGCCGGAGACCCGTCCTTTTTTCCCGGAGGTCTCGTCAGTAAAAGAATAACCGGCGTAGTCTCCCGGAATGGCATTTTTCTTTTCGCGAGGTACATATTTTACTTCGAGTAACACTTCACAGTCACGATATTTTAATGCCTGATCCCGCGTAGTGATCTCCTTAAAAAAGACGAGATATGATCCCTTTCCGAATGCCTCGGCATCGTTGACAAAAAAAGGCACTGGCAGTCCGTTTATTAACAGGAAGAAGAATTCCGGAATCTTTTCAAAAGGATAAAAAAGTTCGCTGATCCGGATAACGAGCCCGCCTTCCAGTCCGTGAACTTTCAATATTTCTCCCGCAGGAATTAAATTTTCGCGGGACATAAGACACAAGTTAAAAAGATGAAGGGTCTATTCCTTTGCTTTTTCTTCGTCTTTCTTTTCAGCAGAAGACGAATCTTTAGTTACAGTTTCCACAACCGGAGTCGTTGATTTAGTTGTCTCTTTTGGAACTTCAGAAGCCTCTGACCCGGTTTGTTCAACAGTAGCTTCGGCTGCCTGTGTTTCAGTTTGTTCGGCAGTTCCTTTCGTCTCGCTTGTCCCGGATTTCCCCTCTTCTCCGGCGCTGGTTGTTTCCTCCAGCAGCTTGGAACGTTTCTTCGCTAATTCCTGAGCTCTGGCTTCGTTTATTTTAACTTCTACCTCCAGCCGTTTCTCTGTATCTTCCTCATGGGTTTTTTGTAACCGCTCGCGTTTAGCCTGTATTTTTTCTTCTTTCTCTTTCATCCAGGCTTCGAAACGACGCCCGGCTTCTTCTTCCGAGAAAGCTCCTTTACGCACTCCAATGAGAAGATGTTTCTTATACAATACCCCTTTGTATGACAGAATAGCTCTGCACGTGTCGGTAGGTTGGGCGCCTTTCAATAACCAATCCAATGCCTTATCAAAGTCCAGTTCTGTTGTAGCAGGATTTGTGTGGGGATTGTAATACCCGATTTTATCAATAAACCGGCCATCTCGTGGCGCCCTGCTATCTGCTATCACAATGTGATAGAAAGGTTTTTTCTTGCGACCTTCGCGCTTTAGCCTGATTTTTACTGGCATTCGTTACTTTTTTAATGGTTATGTTTAAATTTTTGTGGCTGCAAAGATACAGAATAATTTATGATTACAAATAATTTCTTTCACTCTTGTTCTGTATCAGAGCAAAAAGAAAAGGACCATTCACAGGAGGTTTCTTTCCTATTTCAGTAATACTTTCCCAAAAAGGGGTTAAAACAATTTTTTATATTTACGGTTTATCACAAAGATGCGTATTTTTGAGGGGGAAAGGAAGTGAAAATGTCAATAAGTTTATTGTATCGATGAATAAAAAAAGACGAATAATTGTCACTGCTCCAAAAATATACAACAAAAAACTAAAAACCGTTTTGACCGGAAATAATTTTGAAGTTTTACAATCTCCTGTCATCGAAACCATTTTATTTGATAATCCGGTTTTTAAAGTTTTTTTTGAAGAAATTCATACTTTCGATTATATTATTTTACCCAGCCGCAATGCTATCAGAAGTTTTGTTCAACAAGCAAAAAAATATAAACTTTCGAAAAATGTCTTACAAACTTTAAACTTTGCTGTCATAGGCAAAGATGCCGAATTTTTAAGTCGTTTCGAACTTACAAGCAAATTAAAAACAGAAGAAACAAGCACGGTCGGCATTTTTCGTGCTTTAAAAAAGATTAAAAGCATGAATAAACTTGCTGTGTTAACGCCGAGGGTTGAGATTATCAATGAACCGGATATTATTCCTGATTTTATTAAACGATTGAATTCGATTGCAGAAGTTACACAAATTGATGCCTATATCACACGCCCTAATAAAAATCCAAAATTAAAAATTTTACAAAAAATCAAAAAATCGGATTATGATTTAATAGCTTTCACAAGCGGAGGAGAAATTGAGGCATTAAAATATCTTTTAAATAATGAAACCCTGTTTTCACAGTTAAAGGTTGCTTGTTTCGGACCTTATACGGCGTCATCCGCTTTACAATCAGGGTTAAAGCCTAAAATTACCGGCACCGATTTCAGCTCCTTTGAAGGGTTTGCTGATGCATTGAAATCCTATTTTCGTAAGCAGGAAACGGACCCTAATTTTTAATAATCAAACCGGCTAATTCCGTGCCTTGCCTTATGCGATCTGCCATCCCGATCCCGTCACGAATACTTCCTGCCAAGAACAGATTTTTATGCTCACCTTCTAACTTATTAATTGCTTCCGATCGTTTTTCACTATCGGCCCCATACTGAGCAATGGCTTTTTTATGATAAAACACTTTCAGCAAATCCGGGTTAAATTCTTGCAATCCAAGTAATTCTTGTAATTCAGGCTTTAGTATTTCCAACAATTCATCTTCCGACAGCGCTGCAAGTTGCTCCTTTTTGGTTCCGCCGACAAAAGTTGTTAGTAATGTCCCATTTTCGGGGGCTCGTTTTTTAAATAAAGTTGACATAAACAAAATTCCCAAAGCATTTCTTCCTTCTTTTGAAGGAATTAATCCGCCGAAAGCATTCAAATGGATTCCTCTCCATTCTTTAAACCCGATGGCAATCTCTGCCACCTGGGCATACTTCAGATGGGATATATCAGAAACATCTTCCTGGCTCAGGAAAGGAAATAATTTCTGTAATTCTCCGGCATTTGTTGTATTTACCACATGTGTAAAGGTTTCATCTCCTATACTATACAGTTGTTTATTTGTTACAACTTCAACATCCGCATTTAAAATAATGTTTTTCTTTCCGATATTTTTAACCAAAGCTTTTACAATGGAAGACAGGCCGCCTTTTGCCGAAAAAATTTCTTTTGTAACTTTTTTATCTTGCCCGGTTTTCGGCTCTTTGGCTTTTTTTATTGAACCTCCGATAAAACTGCCGTATGTCTGTTCAAGGTTATATAATTTCGGAAGTGCATATTTCGTAACCAAATAATTCGGATTACCGGCGTAAATTCCTGAAATAAAAGGATCAACGGCATAATCAAGAAAAGATTTTCCCATTCTGCGAATAACCAGTTCCGCAATGGTTTCAAACGGATTCTTCCCCGGTTTACGAAATGGTTCCCCCAACAGTCGAAATTTATCTTTTACAGAAAATAAAGGCGTAAAAATTCCGGAAAACAAACCTGATGGCAAGGCATGCCATTTGCTGTTTTTTAATATCAAACGTCTTTTTGCCGTATGATCTGCTATTTCAAGTTCAAAGTCATTGGCCAGATGCTCAAAAAGTTCTACGGTTTCAATATTTGATAATGTTCCTGTATTGGGACCTGTTTCAAAAGTAAAACCGTTTTCGGAAATCGTATGTATGACACCGCCTATATGATTTGTTTTTTCATATATTTTAAAATTAATCCCGGCTTTTTTCAGATAGTATCCCGTTGTTAATCCCGTTATTCCGCTTCCTATTATGGCAATATTCTTTTCCATTTTACAAAGATTTAGAAAATTGTTTGTCTGTCTGTTTAATTAAGGGATCAAAAGAAGATGCAATATTCCGTAAAAAGAACATCCCTTGATGTGTTACTGAAATTTCCTTACCGGAAATCTCTATAAGCCCCTCTTGTTCAAATGCTTTAAGTCTATCAAAGTCAAGTCCGGTAATATCCAGGATGGTATCATAAGAGCGGTTGAACCGCTTTTCAATGGCCTCAAAAGAAATATATCGATTGCTCATGATTTCGGTAATGATGTACCTGATCAGTTTCTCATTTTTATTTAAAAAATAGGCCTTTTCAAAAGGGAAAATACCTTTTCCGATACTTTCACGGTACACTTTTAAATCTTTTGTATTTTGCAAATAGCCAGTGCTCAACTGACTGATACCGCTTACCCCAAAAGCATACACTTGTCCGGTCGTTCGCCGTGTGCAATAACCCTGAAAATTTCGACTTAATGTTTTATTTGCAAGCGCAAGGCTCAATTCATCTACCGGTTTTGCAAAATGGTCTAAACCAATCGACACATAGTCATTATCCGTTAAAATTTTATAAGCTGTTTCAAACAAAGCAGTTTTGAGCCCGGCATCCGGCAGAACATATTTTTCCAGAAGTTTCTGATACGGTTTAATCCAAGGCACATGGGCATAAGAGAATAATGCCAACCGGTCGGGAGCAATATTTACTGCTTTTTTTATGGTCTTACGAAAACTTTCCGTGGTTTGTCCGGGCAAACCGTAAACAAAATCCAGATTCACCGAAATATTTCGTTTATGCAGAAAAGTAACTATTTCTTCAACCGGCAAATTCGGTAATGCTCTGTTGACATTTTTCAGAACCTCTTCTTTAAAATCCTGAATACCGACACTTAAACGATTAAATCCCAATGTATCCAGTTTATCCAAATAATCGTATGTTAGATGTGCCGGATGACATTCCATGGCAATCTCCGGCTGTGGAATAAAGCGAAAATGCTTATACAGGAGATCCATGATTTCCTGTATATAATTAGCAGGAAGATAATTAGGAGTCCCTCCACCCCAATGTACCTGAGACACCCTTCGTTCGGAATTAAGCAGATCCCTTACCAACAATATTTCCTGTTTTAACGTCTTTATATATTGGCGAATCAGCGTTTTATCATGTGAAATGTATGTGTTACAGGCACAATAGAGACACAATCTGGCACAAAACGGAATATGAATATATAGCGAAATATTTTCCGGCTGATCTGCATTGGAGTTGATAATCGTTTTTCTAATATCCTCTCCGGTAAATCTACTATGAAAAAAATTAGCCGGGGGATAGCTGGTATAGCGTGGTACCGGCACGTTGTATTTTTTGATGAGGGACTTAGGTATATTCATGATGTATATGTTATTGGTTTTGTAAATGAGTCTGTTTCCCGGTATAAAATCGGTGGGAATATCCTGTATCGTCGATAGAGGTTAACGAGTAGTGTTCCGTACGCATAATCACGGGAAGTACCGTAGAGAAGAAACTCATCGGAATCGACTGGGCCAGATACAGGTTCAGTAATGTAATGTATTTACTGACAGGTGATTTAACCATAACTTAGAATTTCTTTTGGATAAAAAGACCTATCTGAAATGGGGTCCCCTGTTGTACATAAGCATTTCCAAGCTCTTCAAAATAAAATGAATAATATCTGGCATTCAACATGTTTTTACTCCATAGGCCCACAGCCATTTTTTTTGCTTCAAAAGATAATCTTCCATTGAGTAATCCGTAGTCATCCTGATATGCTGTATTCGAATCATTCCAATACATTCTCCCAAGACGTTGATAGTTCATATTCAACAATATTTTTTTTATCGGAGAAGTATTGGAGAGATATATCGAATAATCAAATCCGGCATTCAAGGTAAAGGATGGAATATAAACGAGATGGTTTCCATCATATATATGGAGAGAGTCTTTCTTATAATGAAGGTATTGCGCATGATTATATCCGAAACTTGTCCAGACTTCAAGATTCTTATACACCATGGCAAGTAGTTCAATTTCAACGCCCCTGCTGATTGAATGGCCGGCATTCTTTAGCATAGCACCTTGTCCGCTGGGGATAGGCTGATATACCTGTTGATTACGCCAATCTATATAGAAAAGACACAGATTGGCTTTGACCCTGTTATGATATAAAGAGGATTTTATCCCTGTTTCATAATTTATGCTGTATTCCGGAGCATACGTTTGGTCTTCTTTCCGTTCAAAGGTAGAATTAAAACCTCCTGTTTTATATCCCCTGGTAACAGCAACGTATGTATTAATATTCTCCTTTAACGGAAAAGATACAGTAATCTTTGGAAGGATCTGAGTAAATTGCAGATGATGATCAAAATTTGTATGTATAGTATCACTTGTTGTAAGAACCAGATCGTAATTATATGCCAACCGGGACACTTCATAATCCATTCTTAATCCTCCCGTTACTGTAAATTTCCAGAAAGGATAAGATACTTGCCCATATATTGCGGCTCCTTTCGTTGGTTGATTGTATGTTTTGTTTTTATTCTGTAAATGATATCTTGTATTATAGATTCCGTCAAAATCTACCCCAACCTGTTTGTTCTTAAAACGTAAAAAACCAAAAGCACCTGCCAGCCACTGGAGTCGTACATTATTTTTTGAATGAATGGTAAACTCCTGTGCCACCGTATGATGGATTCTGTCTTGCCTAACATAAAATAACGATACAGGTAAAAAATCCTGGTCAATTCTCTGATGATCATTCAGATATTGGTAACTGGTTGCCGTGCTGACAATAAACCTGTTTCCAATATAATTGACATTCAAGCCGGATGAAAACAAATCACGATTATATGCACTGGGTTGATTATAATTTACGGGATTGCCTGTTTGCAAGGAATCGTTATATAACCCGTAAGGATAACCGTTTTGGTCATTCTTTTCATAATCCGCCGAGCATATAATTTTCATTTTACGGGAAGCATGATAAGCCATCTTTATGCGTCCCGACCACGTATTCAAACCATCTGCTTTCTTATTATTGAATGTATTGGTAAAAAAACCATCCCGATGCAGAAAGGATCCATCCAATAACACCTGCATTTTTTTACTTACCGGCTGATTAAACCTGAACATTGTATGGATCTGATTATCATTACCATAGTTAACCCTCAGGTCCCCCTCCTGCTTGTTTGTCGGATCTGTGGTATAAATTTTGATCAAACCCCCCATGGTATTCCTGCCATACAATGTTCCCTGAGGACCCCGTAAGACTTCTATTTTTTTAAGATCTAAAAATTGAAAGTTAAAAGAACCTCTGTCGAAATAAGGGATATTATCTACATACAGTCCAACAGAAGGAGCCCCTATCCGGGAACCGATGCCCCTGATATAAACAGGGGTTGTCAGACGGGTACCATAGTCAGGTATAAAAAAATCAGGTATCCTGGCACTTAAATCAGTAAGCGCTTGTATTTCCTGCACCTGAATCCGCTGCTGAGAAATCAAACTGGCAGAAGCCGGGATTTTTTGAAGTTTTTCATCTGATTTCTCCGCTTGTATTATAACTTCTTTTAAGGCAATAGCCCGGGTTGTGTCAACAACCATAAAATTTTTCTGGGGAAAAGCTTCTAATGAAACTGTTATTAATATAAATACAATTATGACAAATGTTTTCATTGTTCTATTATTTAAATATTATAAAATGGGAACCCTATAAACCTTTATCCTTCCCCACAGAAGGAATGTTGCCTTCTATGGGAACCGGATAAAAAAGAATACAGGATATTTATTTAAAGCTGCTAAAAAATGAAAACAAAGGAGGAGCCCGTAAAGAAATGGCTTTTAGAAAATACTGCAGATATTTCCCTCCTGAGTAAGGAATATACAGTGAAATAAAATGATATAGAAAATAAAAAGAATAAATACGAAGCGTTTTCTCAATGTGTGTTGATTCTTGTTTATCCTTCGTAAAGTTCTCCGGTTGATAGGCACGAAGTAAAACGACATCTATGTTTTCCCCTGAAAAAAGAACGGACTGTTCCTGGGCTTTGGGTTGGGCAGGAAAGATTTTATCACTTTTTTGAATACCAAAAGTGACAGCCTGCAAAATATAATACAGGAATCCCGCATACATGGCAATGAATGCTACATGAGACGAGAATATGCCACTGAAAAACATTTTATCTCCTTTTAGGGTTTTTGGGAAACCAACCTTTATGAACCCGTTTTTCCTGTTCTATCACTTCTTTTATGCCCCAAAGATACGTAAATCCCGTAATAGATAATATGCCGGAAAGCATTAAATTGGAAACAAACAAAGACAACACTAATGATAACAGACCAAGTCCCAGAAACAGCTTCCAGATTTTCTTCGTGAAATAATATTCTCCGGCAATACAGGAATATCTTCCTAACAGAATAATGATATATGTTGCCCCGCCTAAGACAATTCCATCCAGATGAAAAGAATGCAATAAAACAATGAGAATCATATTAGTAAGTTCTTTTCGGGTTTTTTCGTGCCTGTCCTTTTTTTACCCTTTGATGTTGTTTAAAAAGTTCTTGAGTACTCCACAACAATACAAAACCGATAAGGCCCGCCCCCATAGAATATATCCCCTGCAAAAATAAGGAAGCAAACACAAATATTATTCCGGGAAAGCATAGTATCCACCAATAACCCTTTCCAAAATAATATTCCATTTTAATGACAATGGGATGGAATAAACCAATGAGAAAAAATACAAATAATCCCAAAAGAAAACCATCAATATTCATGTTCGGCATAAGGGGTATAAACAGGATTAAATTTTGAATAATACAAACAGATATTTATTGGCAAAATTATAAAAAATTCATTCCCCTGATTACTCCCGGATCTGGCCGTTCCCATATATAATGTATTTGTTGCTCGTCAATTCGTTCAGGCCCATTGGCCCACGGGCATGTAGTTTCTGGGTACTGATACCGATTTCTGCTCCGAAACCGAATTCGTAACCGTCAGTAAACCGGGTAGAAGCATTGACATAAACGGCAGCTGCATCAATACGATTCAAAAAATCCTGGGCATGGGTATAATTTTCCGTTACAATGCTTTCCGAATGACCTGTCCCGTATTTGGAGATATGGTCAATGGCTTCGTCAAGAGAGTCAACAGTTTTTACGGCCAGAATAAGGTCGAGGTATTCGGTTCCCCAGTCTTTTTCGGTCGCCGGAACAGCGTCCGGGTAATATTTTATTACCGTTTTATCTCCCCTGATCTCTACTTTTTTATCCGCCAGCGCCTGACACACTGCCGGGATAAAAGTATCTGCAATATCTCTGTGCACCAAAAGGGTCTCTGCTGCATTGCACACCCCCGGACGATGGGTCTTGGCATTGACCGTAATAGCGACAGCCTTTTCAAAATCAGCATATTTATCCACAAATACATGACAGTTCCCAACGCCTGTCTCAATCACAGGTACAGAACTGTTTTCCACGACAGTCCGAATCAGACCTGCCCCTCCCCGCGGGATCAGCAGGTCCAGGTATTTATTCATCTTCATCATCTCCCTTGCACTCTCACGTGAAGTGTCTTCGACTACCTGAACAGCCTCAGCGGGAAAATTACAGGCTGTCAGGGCCTCCTGTAATATTTTACGTATAGCCTGGTTTGAGTGGATGGCCTCTTTCCCTCCCCGTAAAAGGGAAGCATTCCCAGCCTTCAGGCAAAGTCCGAAAGCATCTGCGGTCACATTGGGACGTGATTCATAAATGATGCCGATGACCCCGATAGGAACCCGCTGTTTCCCGATCATCAGGCCGTTGGGTCTTTTTACCATCGAGACAACCTCTCCCACAGGATCATGCAGGGCAGTCACCTCTTCCAATCCCTCTGCCATACTCTCAATACGGTCAGTATTGAGTACCAGCCTGTCGAGAAAAGCTCCACTGATATTGTTTCTTTTTGCCTCTTCCACATCGCGACTATTGGCATCCAGAATCTCTTTCGCTTTTATTCTCAACAGGCCTGCAGCCTTGAGAAGAGCTTTGTCCTTATTTGCTGTGTTCGCTGCACGTAAAAAAATACTCGCTTTTTTGGCTTTTTTTCCCTTTTGTTCCAGTTCTTCATGCATATGGCAATTATTTTTAATTTGTTTAATCTTTCAGATAATATTTTGTGAATAGGGTCCCAACGGTTTTACCGGCCAGAATGTCCGAAATGATTTCCGGGTTTTTGCCGTTGGCAATGATCATATCGATCCCTGACTCCATACAGATACGGGCAGCATCCAGCTTGACCATCATGCCGCCTGTGCCAAATGCGTTTCTGCTCCCCTGTGCCGAAAGCAAGATGTCTGCAGAAAATTCTGTGACCGTATCAATAATGGTAGCTTCCGGATCGGTCCGCGGATCTGATGTATAGAGACCGTCTATATCTGATAAAATAATCAACAGATCTGCTTTTATCAGGGCCGCCACATTGGCAGCCAGTACATCATTGTTACCAAAGCGGATACCAAATGTAGAAACGGTATCGTTCTCGTTAATGATAGTAATGATACCCATCCCCAATAATTTCTTCAGCGTGTTATAGGCATTCTGTCGCTTTGATTTTTCCTGCAGGCCGTCTTTTGTCAGCAATACCTGCGCAACCGTTTGTCTGTGGGGCTCGAAAAAACGCTGATAAATCCTCATCAGTTCAGCCTGACCTATGGCTGCCAGGGCCTGTTTCTCAGGCAATGTATCCGGCTTTTTCTTTATACCCAGTAATCCTCCCCCTACGGCGATGGCACCTGAAGAAACAAGGACCACTTGTTTTCCGGCATGCCGCACATTGCTCAGAACACCGGCCAATTGTTCAATCCATTGCAGGTTGATTTTCCCATTGGAAAAAGACAGGATAGAACTCCCCACTTTCACAACGATCCGATTTTTCCCCCGGTTTTTTCGTGTATCCATATATTATTTTTCTATTTATGTCTGGAGAATTTCGCGGGGAAGGCGGTCCGGAAAAACTTTACCGGTATAACCGGGATGATCTGTGACTGCTTTTAACCCCAGAATATCATCCATTAACCGCTTCTCTTCCGTGATAAAGGGCAGGATGCCGGGATCCCTGGTAATCAAAACATATTGATGCTGTCCTTTCCCCTTTATTAATAGTAAATGTGCCCCGATCAGGTCAGCTACATTCCTGACCAGATAATAGTTGTCATTTAGTTCGATATCTTCTGTAGATACTGAATCATTTTCATTGATGACAGGAATAACTCCCAGCACGGAAAGATGTGTTAAAGTATTTCTGGCATATTCACGCCGGACAGGATCTGAAAAGATATCCCCGGTCAGAAGAACCTGGGCCACCGTCTGGTTATAACCTTCAAAATAACTATGGTATAACTTCATTAACTCTGCCTGACCTACGGCAGCAATGGCTTGTTTTTCTACCAGTTCTTCCGGCTGATCTCCCAGCCCGAGTTTTTGTGCCCCCAAAAAAATGGCTCCGGAGGATACAATAAATATTTGTGCTCCGCTATTCACCATATTGGAAAGAATCATGGTCAAACGTTCCATTCTGGCCCGGTCAAAGGTTCCATCCTCCCCCAGTAGAACATGAATTTCTACTTTAACTACGATCTTTTTTTGGTCCTGGTTCATCTCTTATGTCCTTTTAATCCTGCTTTATTAGTAACCGGATAGATTGTTCCGCCTTGTGATAGTCCACTTCTTTTACGATAATATCCATTTTATTTTTGATCTTATCATTGCCCGGGTTCCCTATACTCCCAAGGTGAGTATATGCTACTTTTTCAGGAGGATGAAACTGGCCGGTGCGGATTTCTTCAGCCACTTTTCTGTAAGCTTCCCTGAAGGGAATACCCTGACTGACCCACCTGTTGACTTCCTCTACACTGTATATATAGCGATAAATATCTTTCCCCAGAATATCCTTCCTGATGTGTAGATTTTGTAACAACAAGATGGTTATCTTCAGGCAACTGTCGAGGGTATTAAAAGCGGGCAAATAAGATTCTTTTAACAGTTGAAAATCCCGGTGATAGCCTGTTGGCAGGTTCCCCATGATCAGCTGGATTTCGTTGGGCAAGGCCTGCATCTTGTTACAGCGGGCACGGACCAGTTCAAAAGCATCCGGATTCTTTTTATGGGGCATGATACTTGATCCGGTAGTATAAGCATCCGGCAACTCCATGAACCCGAAATTTTGATTCATAAACAACACCGCATCCATAGCCAGCCTGCCCAAAGAAGATGCTACGGAAGCCAGAGCGAAGGCAGTTGTTTTCTCTGTTTTTCCTCTCCCGGCCTGGGCATAAATTGAGTTAACCGTTAAGCCATCAAACCCCAGCAAACGGGTGGTAATCTCTCTGTTAATAGGAAAAGAAGACCCGTAACCGGCAGCCGACCCAAGCGGATTCTGATTGGTAACACGGTATGCAGCGTTTAACAGTAACACGTCATCAGCAAGACTTTCGGCAAAGGATCCAAACCAGAGTCCGAAAGAAGAAGGCATGGCCACCTGGAAATGTGTGTATCCGGGCATCAGGTGATCTTTGTGCTTCTCACTGAGACTTACTAATAAATTAAACAAGATGAGTATTCTGTCCCGGATATGAGCCAGTTTGTCGCGGGTAAATAACCGGATGTCCAGGATGATCTGATCATTTCTGGATCTGGCCGTATGCACTTTTTCTCCTGTCTCTCCCAGTTTATCCGTTAACATTTTTTCCACCTGGGAATGTATGTCCTCTATTCCCGGCTCAATAATAAAAGCCCCGGACTCAACCTGTCGGTATAAAACCCTGAGTTCTCCGGTTAGTTTTTTTTCTTCTTCTGATGTGAGCAGGTTGACCTGCCGTAGCATTTTCACATGAGCAATGGATCCGATAATATCATAAGGAGCCAGGTCCATGTCCAGAATGGCATCGTTTCCGATGGTAAATTGTTCAATAGCCTGGTCTAAAGGCAGGTTCTTATCCCACAGTTTCTTCATTATTTCAGTCTTTCAATTTCGTGAAAAGAAGTCATGATTCCCTTGATCAGGGCTGAACTTAATCCGTGATGTTCCATTTCATTCAACCCGGCGATGGTTACTCCGCGCGGGGTGGTAACCTTATCAATTTCTTCTTCCGGGTGGATGCCCGAATCCAATAAAATTTCGGCTGCTCCTTTGGCCACCTGAGAAGCAATCACCTTTGCCTCGGAAGCATGGAACCCTATCTGAATACCTCCCTGTGAAATGGCTCGTATAACCCGCAGGAAATAAGCAATGCCACAGGCATTCATTATGGTGGCAGCAGCCATCAAATTCTCTTCAATCACATAACTACGTCCCAGCAGATTAAACAGTTCTTTTACCATTTCCATTTTGGTATCTCCCGATTTGTTGGCTGACAATCCGGTCATGGATTCCCTGACTGCCACTGCCGTATTAGGCATGGCACGGATTACCGGGAGAGTATCTCCGGTAATTTCCACGATTTCAGCGATAGAAAATCCTGTGACTACCGAGATAAGAACGTGCTTCCCGGCATCGAGTACCGGGGCAATCTCCCGGAGAAGGGGTTCCATTTGCCGCGGGCGTACGGTAATAATCACCATATCTGACCGGCTGACAGCTTCCACATTGTCTGAAGTGATCGTAATCCCTTTGGATGATAAATGATCCAGTAGATGTGTTCTGCGCCTTGTAACCGTAATATGTTCCGGGTTTATGGAGTTGCCTGCCAGAAATCCTTCAACCATGGCGCCTCCTATATTCCCTCCTCCGAGAATAGCAATATTTTGATTCATAATCCGGATAAATTTTAGCAACCAACCGGGAGATTCTGCTTCCGGCACCTGGCACTATTTGTTTGTTTATTATATTAAATAATATTGTTTCTTTTACGTTTACTCACAATAGCATGATGAGCCATCAGACGAATAGCATTGATTTTAATAAAACCTTTGCTGTCTTTCTGATCAAATCCTCCCTCAATGTCCATGCTGGATAAATCCTGATTATATAGTGAGCTGGGAGACTCCCTGCCGTCAATTATCACATTTCCTTTATACAGGGTCAGGTAAACTTTTCCGTCTATAACTTCCTGACTTTTCCGGATGGCAGCCATGAGAAAATCCATCTCTGGACTGAACCAGAATCCGTAATAAACCAGTTCGGCAAATTTGGGTGAGAGCATGTTCCTTAACCGCATGACCTCCCGGTCCATGGCAATCCCCTCAATATCCTGATGTGCTTTGAACAGGATTTTAGCCCCGGGCGTTTCATAAATACCTCTGGATTTGATTCCTACAAACCGGTTTTCTACCATGTCCAGCAAGCCGATCCCATGCTTTGACCCCAACTTGTTAAGATATAGAAATAATTCCAGTGGTTCTGTTATTTCTTTTCCATCTTCTGCATGGATAACTTTTACAGGGGTGCCGTCTTTAAACTCAATGGCAATACTCTCCGGTTGGTCCGGAGCCAGAAAAGGATGGGTGATCTTGGAATACACATTCATATCTGCTTTCAGGGCAGGATCTTCCAGTATTCCTGCTTCGTGACTGATATGCATCAGGTTATCATCCTCACTATAAGGTCTTTCTTGGGTAGCTTTCACGGGGATCCCTGCACTCTCTGCATAACGGATCAGGTCGGTGCGACCCCTGAAATGATCCAGAAATTCGGCATCTTTCCAGGGAGAGAAAACAACAATTTTCGGATTCAGCGCATAAAAAGAAAGTTCGAACCTTACCTGGTCGTTTCCTTTTCCTGTAGCACCGTGGGAGACCACCCCCGCTTTCAGTTTATTGGCTGTTTCAATCATCCTTTTAGCAATTAACGGCCTGGCCAGAGCCGTCCCCAGAAGATAACGGCTTTCATAAATGGCATTGGCCCGGATGGCCGGAAAGATATAATCAGTTACAAACTCCCTTTTCAGATCATCAATTATTACCTCACTGGCCCCAATATCCAGCGCTTTCTGCCTGCATTCATCAAAATTGTCTTCCTGTCCGACATCTGCCACAAAGGCAATTACTTCATTTCCACGGTCAATGAGCCATTTTAGTATGACCGATGTGTCCAGCCCTCCACTGTACGCAAGTACAATTTTATGATTCTTCATGTTGATAAAAATTAAAAAGTTATGATTAATAAATATTCAGGATTTTACGATCCTGTCACTGATATCCGGGAATATCCACTGCAATGCTTTACGTACAGCTTCCCTGCTGATGCCGTCACGGGGGATGATCAGGACGGTATCATCCCCTGCAACTGTTCCCGCAAACTCGTACCGTCTGGCCCTGTCTATGGCAATGGCCAGCATGTTGGCATAACCCGGCAGGGTTTTAATCAATGCTAATTGTTGCGCAAACTCCAGAGAGACAAAGCCCTCTCCCTTTGAAGGAGGAGATTCTGTCCCGGGATCCAAACGTGCCGTTTCATCTAAAATATATTTATACTTTCCATCCCGAAAAGGAATCTTACCAGCTCTCAGAAACTTTAAATCCCGGGATAAGGTCGCCTGCGTGACCAAATAGCCTCTTTCTTGCAGTAACGTCAATAATTGGTCCTGCGTGCAAATATCTTTTTCCCGGATAAGCTGCCGGATCAGGTATAATCTCGTATTTTTGTCCATCATAATGCATAAATATGTAATTAGGATGCAAATTTATACATTTTTATTTTATCAATACAAATTTTTGCATTATTTTTCGCCCATAAATTTTCCGTTCCTGTGTATCTTTGCCGGGAAAAGGAAAAAGCTTGGTTTCCGATTTTATTGCAAGCTGGAAGAGGGATTGAATATCAGATGATCAAAAAAGCAATATTGTAAAGGGGGAAAGTTTTATCACGTGAAAAAAACATCATTGAGAAAAGTTCTGTTACTGGGATCAGGAGCTTTAAAAATCGGAGAAGCGGGAGAATTTGACTATTCCGGATCACAGGCATTGAAGGCCATGAGGGAAGAAGGTATCTATACCCTTCTTATTAACCCGAATATTGCGACAGTCCAGACATCTGAGAATATTGCCGATCGCATTTATTTTCTTCCGGTTACCCCTTATTTTGTAGAACGGGTCATCCGGAAGGAAAACCCGGATGGGATTCTTCTGTCTTTTGGTGGTCAGACAGCACTGAATTGCGGAATAACGTTGTATAAGAACGGCATATTGGAAAAATACGGCGTTGAAGTAATGGGAACTCCTATTCATGCCATTATGAATACAGAAGACCGCGAATTTTTTGTCAACAAATTGAATGAGATCCATGTCAGGACTCCCCGGAGCTTAGCAGTCACCGGTCTGGATGAAGCATTGAAAGCAGGAGCCAGTCTTGGCTATCCGGTGATTATCCGGTCGGCATACGCCCTCGGGGGACAAGGCAGCGCTTTCTGTTCGAACGAAAAGGAACTGTCCGAGCAGGTATCCAAAGCTTTTTCCTACACCGGCCAGATTCTTGTGGAAGAATCACTGAAAGGATGGAAAGAAGTGGAATATGAGGTTATGAGGGACCGCTTTGATAATTGTATTACCGTCTGTAATATGGAAAACTTTGATCCCTTGGGGATTCATACGGGGGAGAGTATTGTTGTGGCTCCGTCGCAGACCCTGACTAACAAGGAATACCATAAACTCAGGGCGCTATCCATACAGGTGATCCGGCATATCGGTATTGTAGGGGAATGTAATATACAATATGCATTGGATACTGATTCGGAAAATTACCGGGTTATTGAAGTAAATGCCCGGTTGTCCCGTTCCAGCGCACTGGCTTCCAAGGCCACCGGTTATCCGTTGGCTTTTGTAGCTGCAAAGCTGGCCCTGGGATACGGATTACATGAGTTAAAGAATGCTGTGACCAGGACCACAACGGCATTTTTTGAACCGGCCCTGGACTATATCGTCTGTAAAATTCCGCGATGGGACCTGAACAAATTCGAAGGAGTTTCCCACCTCATCGGGAGCAGTATGAAGAGTGTGGGAGAAGTAATGTCCATCGGACGAACATTTGAAGAGGCTATCCAGAAAGGCTTGCGGATGATCGGACAGGGGATGCATGGCTTCGTCGGAAATCAGAACCTGACTTTCGATAATGTTGAAAAAGAGCTGGCACAACCTACGGATATGCGTATTTTTGTCATTGCCGATGCTTTGGAAAAAGGATATTCCGTTGACCGCATTCATGAACTGACAAAAATAGACCGCTGGTTCCTGTATAAACTGAAAAATATCTTTGATCTGAAAAAAGCATTGGCTTCCTCAAAGACAATAAAGGAGCTGGGTGATGATAAACTGTCAGAAGCAAAAATCCAAGGATTTTCCGACTTTCAGATTGCCCGTTTTGTGCTGAACCCGCCTCCTGAAAAGATGGAAGAAAAATTATTAGAGGTACGGCAATACAGGATATCCCGGAATATTGTTCCGTATGTAAAACAGATTGATACCCTGGCCGCAGAATATCCGGCGCAGACCAATTATCTGTATATGACATATAGTGCTATTGAGCATGATGTGCAATTTGAACAGGATAAGCATTCAGTTATTATACTGGGTTCGGGGGCTTATCGCATCGGCAGCAGTGTGGAGTTTGACTGGTGTGGCGTCAGTGCCCTAAACACTGTGAAGGGAAAAGGTTATCGTTCTGTTATCATCAATTACAATCCGGAAACGGTCAGCACAGACTTTGATATCTCTGACCGGCTTTATTTCGATGAGTTATCTTTTGAACGGGTGATGGACATCATCGAACTGGAACAACCCTATGGGGTAATTGTCTCTACAGGAGGACAGATCCCAAATAACCTGGCTATACGGCTTTACAATCAAAAAGTTCAGGTATTAGGCACTTCACCTGTATCTATCGACCGGGCTGAAAACAGAAATAAGTTTTCAGCTATGCTGGATAATCTGAAAGTAGATCAGCCCAGGTGGAAAGAACTTACCAGCATTGAAGATATTCAGGGTTTCGTTGACCGGATCGGTTTTCCTGTTTTAATACGTCCTTCGTATGTTCTGTCCGGAGCTGCCATGAATGTAGTATCCAACAAGGAAGAGCTGGGTTATTTTCTCAAGCTGGCAGCAGATGTGTCGAGACAATATCCGGTGGTCGTTACTGAATTTATCCAGGAAGCCAAGGAGATTGAAATTGATGCCGTGGCCCGGGAAGGAGTGTTGATTGCTTATGCCATATCCGAGCATGTTGAATTTGCCGGGGTTCATTCCGGAGATGCTACGATGGTTTTTCCTCCCCAGAAAATATATTTTGAGACCATCCGCCGCATTAAACGTATCTCCCGGGAGATAGCCCGTGAGCTGAATATTTCAGGACCTTTCAACATACAATTCCTGGCCAAGGATAATGAAATTAAAGTGATTGAGTGTAACCTCCGTGCTTCACGAAGTATGCCTTTTGTGTCCAAGGTATTAAAAACGAATCTGATCGACCTCGCTACCCGCGTGATGCTGGGAGAACAGGTTCCCCCGCTGGCAAAATCCATCTTTGACCTGGATTATGTCGGGGTGAAAGCACCCCAGTTCTCTTTTTCACGACTGCAACTTACCGACCCGGTGCTGGGTGTGGACATGTCCTCTACCGGTGAGGTAGGGTGCATCGGAGATGATTTTTACGAAGGAATCCTGAAAGCCATGTTATCGGTGGGATATCATATCCCGGAAAAAAAGATTCTTCTCTCCACCGGCCCGGCCCGTTCGAAAGTAGAACTGATCAATAGTGCACATGCCCTGCTGGAAAAAGGATATACCCTTTATGCCACACGCGGTACCAAAAAGTTCTGTGATCAGTATGGCATCAAAACAAAACTGGCTCACTGGCCGGACGAAGATAAGAATCCCAATACCCTGGATCTTATCCGTAATCGTGAAGTGGACCTGGTGGTTAATATTCCCAAGGATCTTTCGAAAGGCGAACTGGATAATGATTATCTGATCCGGCGCAGTGCAGTGGATTTTAATGTCCCCCTGATCACCAATGCCCGTCTTGCCAGCGCTTTTATACTGGCATTTTGTAAATATACACCCAATGATATCAGCATTCTGGCCTGGGATGAATATTAATTTTTTCTGAAATGATTACCATTAGACAAGCAAATCCGGCGGATTCCAAAATTATTGCAGATTTTCAAATACTTATGGCTTTGGAAACCGAGCAACTGAAACTGCACAGACGTACTGTAGTAGCCGGTGTGAAGCAGGTCTTTGCCAGACCGGAACATGGGTGTTATTTTGTTGCGGAAAACCAGGGGAGTATTATTGCTTCGTTGCTGATAACCTATGAATGGAGTGACTGGCGCAATGGAACCATCTATTGGATTCAATCCGTTTTTGTAAAGCCGGAGTTCAGGAACCGGGGCGTTTTTAAAACCATGTATCAACATATTAAAGCATTGGTCCTGTCAGATAACCGGGTAATGGGAATCAGATTGTATGTAGATAAATTCAACACAACAGCCCGGACAATCTATGAGAAAATACAAATGAACGGAGATCACTATGCACTATACGAATGGATGAAGTAATCAGGTTTTCACCTTTAACGCCGGCCTTTTTATTAATAACAGGGTTTCTGTGGCTGGTTTATGGGGTGATGATTTTATGGTTTCTTAAAGGTTGGATATCCCTGAAAGATTATACTGCCCCGAAACTTACTTTTTCAGAAAAAGTTTCGGTTATTGTTCCCTGCCGTAATGAAGAAGGGCATTTACCTCATTTAATCCGTGATCTGTTAGCCCAGGATTATCCCTCCCAACTAACTGAGATCATTCTGGCGGATGATCATTCAACAGATCATACACGGGAGATTATGTCAGAGGCCTCCCGGAAACATTCTTTCATCAAAATCATACAAAATCAAAACAAAGGGAAAAAAGAAGCTTTGTTATCAGCCATCAGGGAATGCTCTTCGGATTTTATACTCACAACCGATGCAGATGTACACCTGGAGCCCCGTTGGATAACTACTATTGTTTCATTTTATGAGCATACGGGCGCCCGGTTTATTGCAGGACCGGTAGCGATGATTACGGAGAAAAAGATAATCTCGAAATTCCAGTCACTTGAGTTTTATAGTTTGATTGGCGCCGGGACAGGAGCTGCGTCGGCAGGTCATCCGATCTACTGCAACGGTGCAAACCTGGCCTATGAAAAAAATCTTTTGAACCTTGCCCCTAACCCGCTTCATAAAGAAATAGAAAGCGGCGATGATGTATTTTTATTGCATACCGTGAAAAAATATGCTTCCGGGACTATCCGTTTTTTAAAATCCAGAGATGCCACTGTTAGGATTAAAGGGAAGAAAAATGTAAGTACATTTATACGTCAACGGATACGCTGGGCCTCTAAAAGTCCGGGTTACAAAGATTTTGATACATTGTTCACCGCATGGGTTGTTCTGTTGGTAAATCTTTTAATCGTTTTCTTTTTTGTGGCTGCTTTTTTTCAGGGCAGGTGGCTTGTGCCGTCATTGGTTTTTTTGTTTTTAAAATCCATCCCGGATTTTCTGCTTCTTTTTTCCGTTACCTCCTATTTTAAGCAAAGGAATCTGTTGATTTGGTTTCCTTTTTTACAGTTGATTTATCCTTTTTATATCGTTATCACCGGATTGGCCGGCATCGCTATGTATCCTTTCCGAAAAAAAGCCGGCAGCTGGAAATAACTACCTGTTCCGTCAGGTTTTTCCTTAAAACCGGAATCTGATCTGTGCTTTTATCTCGGTTTTATGAGGAGATACGATGCGTGTCACACCAGTGCCGGTGACTTCACGATCGGCATAGATGGTTTGGGCTATACGGATTCCTATGTTTGCATGTCGCACAACCGGATATTTCAGCATCATAAACCACCGAATACCCTGACCGGTAAAAGAGGGAGTGGAGAAATTATACAGCAGATCATTTTCATAAGTATATATCCGTGTATAAAATTTGGTATCAAACATGCCAAAACGCAAATACACCGTAATCGGAAAATGTTCCGGCGTATAACGAAAATCCTGGTAGATCATATATCCGTTATCTGCGGACGCAACAGATCCGAATAAAAAACGGGTAATATCCAGCCGGTTGGTAGCTTGTAACTGAGGCAACAGAGCATACCTGATCTGCAGGCGAAGATGGTCTTGTCTTTGTCGAATAAGTCCGTTCATAGGATCTGCGTTATCCGGATTGTTGTGAGATTTGTTTTCATTTTTATACTGGGCATTAAATAATAAATGATCCGTAGGTTCCCAGGAAAGGATCACTCTTGCTTCCGTTCCGCTCGAAGGGGCATCAATCTGGTATCGCAGCCAGGGAAACTTATAAAAATCAACATATCCGGACAAGGAGACATGAGGTATCGGATGAATATTTATCCCCAGGTAAATTCCTTCCTCATTTTTTGTTGTGCCTGTTTCCGTGAAAGCATTGGAATAAGCAGCGAAATATCCGGGCTGGTAATATCTGGCCAGGAAGCTGAGGGACAGCAGTGGGGAAAAATACCATTGTATTCCCTGGAGAGCTGCCCATGACAGGTTTCTGCTTATGGCAGCTTCTCCGAAGCAGGAAATTCTTTTCAATGATAACAGATAGTCTATCCCCCCATTTATATTTTCCATCCCCTGGAAATCATACAGGTTATCCGGGGTATCCCGGTGCCGAAAGATATGATCTGTCCCTGTATAAACGGTAGTTACCCCTACTGTCAAATGATTATGTCTCCAGGATATTCTCATGCCGGAAGTGATTTCATGGGCTGTTTGCTTATTTTGCAACTCTTTGGCTGTCCGGTGCAGGCCTGTCTCCGGGAAGGAAGTAATAACCGGATCAACCATACCGGAATCCGGAAATTCCAGTTTTGCATCAATTCTTTTCGAAGAAAAAAATGGGACCACTGTGAAGTTTTTCATTTGCAAGACCACAGAGGCCCCGTTGAGGTACCCTGTTTCTGCAGAGGAAGAAGCAACTCTCACTTCCGGAGAACGCTTATTTATATCCATTACATCAGAAGATTTACTCATACGGAACCCGTTCCATAAAACCAATCCCTGACCTAAACGCAGGTGATAATGACCCAGGTTTACCTGCCTGAGAACCCCCGTATGATTATATTGAAAATAATAAGAATAAAAATCAAAACCCTGCCGGTTTCTTCCTGAAAAAAATGGCTCGCCAGGATCTTTATCTCCTAAAATGCCGGCAGAAAGTGTTTGGCCATAGGTCACTTTATACCTAAAAAGAATCCCCGTCCGATCTCCCTGATATACAGCATTTTGCCTGGACTTCGGGATTGAATCAGGAAGTGTAAGATAACCGGCTTCTTTTTCAACGGTTGTTTTAAAACGTAAAAATCCTTCCTGTACCCAGCGGGGCCTGCTTTGGCCGGAGTTCTTGTTTAACATGCTTTCCGGTCCTAAGGTGATAAACGGTAAGATGCGTCTGATTACATCCTGGTCAAATCCGAAAACAAGTTGTAGCTCACTTATACTAAGTATATTACCTGTCTGTTCCCGATAGTCCAGCAAGCTGGTAATCTGAAAATCATTCAGAAACAGTAATTTTCCAAGCTCTGTTCTGTTGGCCCTATTAATGTTTATGGGATGTTGTTGTAGTTCAGAAAAATAGTCAATGAGGTCAGAGAGATCTTCCCTACGGTTTCCGGATCGCATCATCTCTTCCATGTCAGCCTGAAACTGAGGATCATTGCCGGATACAGGTTGTTGCCCGTATCCTTTTAACATAATCCTGCCCATAATGATACACACCAGAATAATGAACCGGAAAGAGGACATATATTTATAGTTCTGTGTTTCTTCGAACGACAACATGTCGGGGAATAGTCACCCCCTGGGAATTAAAAGGAATACATCACGGAAAAATAAGGAGTAAATCCCAGTTGCGGATGGAGCGTAACGGCAAAATCCCCACGAAAACGATGGGCCAGATATCCAAGGCCAAAAGAAGGTCTGCCCGGACGGGTTGCATACCCTCCGCGCAGAAACAGATTATCCAGAACGCTTAACTCCATCCCGGTTTTAAAGACAGGTTTTTTATTCAATTCTTTTTCAGTTTCAATAGAGACAAAGATGCTTTTTTGCAATTGATAGCCAAGGCCTACCCTCATAATAACAGGCAGCGGTTCTTTTTCGGGATCTGACATCTTTGCTCCGGTTATATTATAAATATGAGCCCCTATATACAGGTTGTCAACAGGGATGGCGATGATCCCTCCCTCGGCTACCAGGGATCCGTAACTACCATATTCGTCTGCAATAAATGTAGATATATAATTTAACTGGACGCCGGCTGCAAAATGTTCTGTAAAAGCCCGTCCGAAAGAAAGGGCAAATCGTGTATCATGATATTTTGAATATCCAAAATAATAAAGCATGACTCCCAAGGTACCAGGGCCGGTGGGAACGGCAACTGCCATGGCACTGAGAGCGTATTGAGGAACTGCAAATTTATTTTCAAAGTGGAATCCCACCGAAGGAGTGGTTACCCATCCCAGGCCTGCCTGGTTATGAGATAAGGACCAAAAATCAGGGATCATGACAGTAGCATTGGCCATCGCATCGAAACGGGCCCCCAGCAGATAATTAATGGGGGCTGCCTTCCCGGTATTTATCCAGATTATTGAAATAACAACGGCCAGAAGTCTGTAAAATAAACGGATCCTTTTATTCAGAAGATTCACCATAAATTTTTATCAATTGGTTTTATAGGTGTATTTTTGGATAGATCCAAGATCCCTGTTGGCTTTCACTACTTTTTCCTTCAAATCTTCTTTAAACCGTAAAAGTTCCTCCTGTAATCCGGGATCGGAAACAGCCAACATCTGAATAGCCAGCAATCCTGCATTCCGGGCAGCATCCACGCCAACAGTAGCCACAGGGATCCCGGGAGGCATCTGCAGAATAGATAAAATGGCATCCCAGCCGTCCAGGGTAGCTTTGATGGGCACTCCTACCACAGGAAGCGTAGTATGAGCAGCAATAAATCCGGGCAGATGGGCGGCCATGCCAGCCCCGGCAATGATTACCCTGATGCCTTTATCACGGGCAGTCTGGCTGAAATCTTCGACCTCTCCGGGCGTACGGTGTGCCGACAAAGCCATCATCTCAAAAGGAATCTGAAAATCATTAAGAACATCTGCAGCTCTTTCCATCACCGGGAGATCCGAGGTGCTTCCCATGATAATACTTACAAGCGGTTTCATATTTTTCCGTATTTTGTCAAAGTTTCTATTTAACTTAAGACAAGATTTGATATTTTAGCAAAATAACGAATATAAATATTTTCATGGAAAAAGTTACAATTCTTGATAAACATTTTAAAAAAATTATTACTCCGGAAACCATTCAGCAAAGAGTGAATGCAATGGCAGATAAAATAAACCATGATTTTGAGGGAAAGGAAGTAGTCTTTGTAGGAATTCTCAACGGAGTATTTATGTTTGCTGCGGATTTATTTCGTCATATTCGTCTGAAAGCCAGGATTACTTTTCTGCGTCTGGCTTCCTATCAGGGCATGGAAAGTAGCGGAAAGGTAAAGCAATTAACCGGTCTGAATGAAGACCTGAAAGACCATATCGTCATTGTAGTGGAGGATATCGTAGATACCGGTACGACCCTGAATCATATCCTCCGACAGTTAACTGTTCTTCAGCCGGCGGAGATTCATTTTGCTTCTTTTTTGCTAAAGCCGGAAGCTTATCACCATCAGATACCGGTCGAATATGTTGGCATGGAAATACCGAACAAGTTCATTGTGGGTTATGGACTCGATTACAATGGATATGGAAGAAATCTTAATGGAATTTATATCCTGGATGAAGATTAATATGAACAGAAAGACAACATTTTTATACAATCATTCGATCTTATCAAAATTATGATCATAAAATTTAATAGTCATGATGAATTTAATCCTTTTTGGCCCGCCGGGATCCGGCAAGGGAACGCAGGCATTTAAAATTAGTAAATCGCTGGATCTAATTCACTTATCCACAGGTGATATCCTGCGCAATGCGATGACAAACAAAACCCCTTTGGGGATAAAAGCAAAAGCATATATAAATAAGGGAGCGCTTGTCCCGGATGAAGATGTGGCTCAGATGGTGGTAAATGCAGTGGACCATTACCCTGACGTCAGGGGTTTTATCTTTGATGGATTCCCCCGGAACGTGTTCCAGGCAGAGTTTCTGGACAGGATGCTGAAAGAAAGAAATACCACCATACATTTTCTGGTGGCCCTGGAAGTGGATCATGAGGAACTGGTTAAACGGTTGTTGGACAGGGGAAAAATTGAAGGCCGGTCGGATGATACCCTGGATGTTATTGAAAACCGGCTGGGTGTTTATTTTAAACAAACAGTCCCGGTAATGGATTATTACAGGCAGCAAGGAAAATATCATCCTATCAATGGGAAAGGAAGCATTGATGAAGTGTATGAACGGATTATCAGTATAATACAAAACAAATAATCCCGGAGTTACAGAGAGATATGGCTGAGAGCAATTTCATTGACTATGTAAAGATCTATTGCCGTTCGGGACGGGGAGGGGCCGGCTCAGCCCATTTGCATCGCGATCGAAGCAACCCGAAGGGGGGGCCTGACGGCGGCGACGGCGGACGTGGCGGACATATTATCCTCAGAGGGAACCGCCAACTGTGGACGTTGCTGCATTTGAAATATCACCGACACATTAAAGCTACAAACGGTGAATCCGGTTCTGCATCCATGAAAACAGGAGCCAATGGAGCTGATAAGGTCATTGAGGTCCCGCCGGGGACGGTGGCCAGGGGTGCTGAGACCGGACGGATACTTTTCGAGGTAATGGACCACGGAGAAGAAAAAATCCTGTTGCCCGGCGGCCGCGGCGGCCTGGGAAATGTACACTTCAAATCAGCTACCAGACAGACTCCCCGCTTTGCCCAGCCGGGTGAAGATGCACAGGAAGGATGGTTTATCCTGGAACTTAAAATTCTCGCAGATGTAGGACTGGTCGGATTTCCCAATGCCGGCAAATCCACTCTTTTATCCACCATCACGGCAGCCAAGCCTAAAATAGCTGATTATCCTTTTACCACCCTGGTGCCTCAACTAGGGATTGTCTCATACCGCGATGACCGTTCTTTTGTTATGGCAGATATTCCCGGCATCATTGAAAATGCCCATCAGGGTAAAGGAATGGGGACTCGTTTTCTTCGCCATATTGAACGAAATGCCTTGCTCCTGTTTATGGTTCCGGCAGACAGTGACAGAGATATTACCGAGGAATATAATATCCTGCTGAAAGAATTGAGAGCATTTAACCCTGAACTGCTGGACAAAAAAAGAATCCTGGCCATCACCAAGTCCGATCTTCTCGATGAGGAATTGCTGAATGAGGTGAAATCTCATCTGCGGGATATCCCGGGGGTATTTATATCTTCGGTCACAGGTCAGGGTTTGGATCGTTTGAAAGATTTGATCTGGGAAACATTAAATCAGGAAAATCATGATTTCGTTTCTTGAAAAGGCAGACCGGTCACTTTTTCTTCTGATCAACGGATGGCACTCCCCTTTCTGGGATCAGGTAATGTGGCAGGTAAGTGGAAAATGGTTTTGGATCCCTTTATATCTGTTTATCCTGCTCTGGCTTATTAAAAATTATAAACGACGGGCCTATGCTCTGCTCATTTTTATTACCCTGCTTATTTTTCTGAGCGATCAGACATCGGTACACCTGTTTAAAGATGTCTTCAGACGCTTGCGACCCTGTCATAATGAGAGTCTGGCCCCCATGGTTCATCTCGTAAAAAATCATTGTGGAGGATTATATGGCTTCGTCTCGAGTCATGCTGCCAATACATTTGGCATTGCTACCTTTACAGCCCTGCTATTGAAAAACAGAACCTATTCCATTTTGATTTTCCTGTGGGCTGTGTGGATAAGTTACAGCCGTGTCTATCTGGGGGTTCACTATCCCGGAGATGTAGTAACAGGAGCCTTATTGGGAATTTTCTCAGGATGGTTCATTTTCCTGCTTTTCCGGGAAACGGACAGACGCTGGTTACAAAAAATAAAGTTTTTCTTCCAGCACTAGTCACTCCAAACTCCAGGCACTTTAGACATCAAATGATGATTTATTGCATAAATAGTCAGACAAAAGATCCTTATTTTAACCTGGCAGCAGAAGAATACCTCCTGCAAGAAAAAAAGGACGATTTTGTCCTGTTGTATATCAACCGGCCGTCGGTCATTGTCGGGAAACACCAGAATATCTTCCGGGAGGTAAACCGTTCTTTTTTGCACAGGCATCCTGTTCCCGTCATCCGCCGCCTGACAGGCGGCGGAACCGTATATCATGACGAAGGGAACCTGAACTTTGGTTTTATCGTTACCGGAGAACCCGGAAAACTGGTAGATTTCGGGAGATATATCCGTCCGGTGGTTGAATTTATCAATAACCTCGGCGCAAAAGCCGTTGCCGATGAACACCATAACATCCGTATAGCAGGGAAAAAAATATCCGGCAATGCTGAGCACATTTATAAAAACAGAGTCCTGCATCACGGGACTCTTCTTTTTGATACTAAATTACAAACTCTGGAGGAGGCATTACAATCCAACCAGGAGGAAATAAAAGACAAAGCAGTGATGTCACAGCGCAGCCGCGTGACAAATATCCGACAACACCTGGAAATTCCTTTAACAATAGATGAATTCAGAAAAAAACTGAAAGAGCAGTGCCTGCAATATTTTTCTCCTATCGAAATTTATGAGTTCAACAAAAAAGATCAGGCAGCCATTGGAAAACTGGTAAAGGAAAAATATGCTACCTGGGAATGGAATGTTGCTTACTCCCCTGCTTGTACCCTGTCAAGAAAAATACATTATGCCGGTTCGGAATTTTATATACATATCACTGTTAAAGACGGAAAAATTCAGAAGTTATCTTTCCCTGATCTTACCATTGTACCTGCCGGGGTAAAAGACACTGCCCTTTATTTTCAGGGGGTATCGTTCAGGAGGGAAGCCGTGGAACAAACAGCGGAAATAATATGGGGAAAAAGGAAAGTTTCTGTAATTTCGCCCGGTGAATGGATCCGGTTCCTGTTCGATTAACCTGAGGTCGTACGAATCATGGGCATCTCTGAAAAAATAAAAGATATCTTTCGCTCAGTTTGGTTATATATCATTGTGACTATTACCTTTCCAACCCTGTTCCCGGTGGCACTACTGATCTGGTTGGTTACATTCCCTTTTGACCGAAGGCTTGTATCCCTGCATGCATTCACGAGTTTTTGGTCATCAATATACACCTGGGTGGCTCCCTTCTGGAAAGTAAAGATTGAGAACAGAAATAAAATGAATAAAAAGAAAGTTTATGTGATGGTATCCAATCACCAGTCTATGGTGGATATCCTGGTACTTTTCCGGTTATTCCGGCATTATAAATGGGTCAGCAAGATTGAAAATTTCAGGATTCCTATTCTTGGCTGGGTGATGAGTCTGAACCGTTACATCCGCTTGACACGTGGTAGTCGCACCAGTATTCTCCAAATGATGGAAAACGGGAAAAAAGCATTACATAATGGTTCCTCTCTGATGATCTTCCCTGAAGGCACCCGGTCGGAAACGACACAAATGGGGAAATTTAAAGAAGGAGCATTCCGCTTAGCTAAAGAGACCGGCATCCCTGTTTTGCCAATCGTTCTGGATGGAACTGGTGAAGCATTGCCAAAACACGGAGCGATCTTCCGGGGAAAACATATTCTGAGAATCAGGATAATGGATGAGGTCCCTCCTGAAATCTTTGAGGACATGCATACACGGGAGCTGGCTCTTTATGTTCGGGATATTATGGAGAAAGAATTACATTCAATGAGACACAAGGCATGATATCCCCGGCGCCAAGAAAGATACGTAACGAATTAAGTTACCTGCACAACCCTCCCGGATATGAAAACCTAAAGGCAGAAGCTTCGGAAAAAGTTGCAACTGTAGGACGACAAATAACCAGGATCGCCTGGTCCCGATTGTTTGTCTTTTTAGCCTCGTTTACATTTTTTTATTCAGGGATCAGGAATCGTCTGGCATGGGAAGATGTTACCGGCGGATTGTTTTTAATTGCTTTTTTTGCATTGATAAAGATTCATGGGAATCGTTCTTTCAGGAAAAAAGTGGCCGAAGAAATCGTACAATTAAATGAAAAAGAAATCCGCGCCCAAAAAGGAGATTTATCAGGATTTGATCCCGGAAATGAATTTATAGACCGTAGTCATCCTTTTACATACGATCTGGATGTTTTCGGGAAAATGTCTCTGTTTCAGGCGATGAACAGAACCGTAACTTTGGCAGGGAGAGACAGGCTGGCAAGCTGGTTGCAAAATCCCGGAAAAGAAAAAGAAAACATCCTGCAGAGGCAGGAAACGATCAGCGAATTAGCCGAAGTACCCCGGTGGCGACAGCTTTTTTATGCATACGGAGAAGAAAGACCTGAAGGAAAGAATGACCGGAGTCATTTTGGGGAATGGCTCCGGATGACCCCGGTTTTTGAAAAATGGAGATGGGCGAAAATCATATCGTTCTTACTCCCTGCCTCTTTGTTTGTGCTGATCATTTTATGGGGGGTCGGGACACTACCTTATCAAATCCCTTTATATTTTTTGTTAATACCTGCCCTTCTTGAAGGGATTTTTCTAAAAAAAATCAACCGCTATCACCGGATCACCTCTTCGGTCATTGACCTCATGCAAAAGAACAAACACCTGCTTAATCATATTGGGGCCAAAGACTTTACAGGAAAATATTTACAACAATTAAAAAAACAACTCAATATCGAAGGAATGCCAGCCGGTGCGATACTGGACAAGCTGGTGAAACAGTTTAATATGCTGGATGCCCGGCACAATATTTTTGTGGGGGTGGTACTGAACCTTACGATGCTTTGGGACTTTTGGGTATTAATAAGTATCAGAAAATGGCTGGCACGTTATGGCAGAAAAATGAGTAGATGGTTTGATGTGGTGGCAGAAGTGGATGCACTAAACTCGCTGGCTGCTTTTTCTGCCAATAACCCGGAATTTGTCTTCCCGGAGATCACAGAAACCGGAAGCTTGCTCTGCGCCGGAAAACTCGGCCATCCTATGATCCCTGCCGGCGAAAGAGTGGATAATGACTTTATTATAACAAAAAAGGGCGAATTCCATATTATCACAGGTCCTAACATGGCAGGGAAAAGTACTTTTCTCAGGACAGTGGGCATAAACCTTATACTTGCGCATGCAGGAGCTCCCGTTTGCGCCCGGGGCATGTCTTTTCGTATCAGCGATTTATACACAGGTATGCGTACCAGCGATTCTCTGGAAAAACACGAGTCTTATTTCTATGCCGAACTAAACCGTCTTCGCATCATCCTTGACAGACTAAAGGAGAAAAACCACCTGCCTGTCATCGTGTTACTGGACGAAATATTGAAAGGCACTAACTCCCGTGATAAAGCTTCAGGATCGCAAGCCGTACTACGTAAAATGATTTCCCTGGGAGGAGCAGGTATTATTGCCACACATGATCTTATCCTGGCCGAAATGGAAAAAGAATTTCCTGATAATATTGTTACCGAATGCTTTGAAGCCGTCCCGGAAAAAGATACTATCCGGTTTGATTATATACTTTATCCGGGTATCACAAAACATATGAATGCTACTTTCCTGATGAAGTTATTGGGAATTATAGATTAACATCCCGGCGCCCAGAGCACCCCGAAGCAACAATCTAACCTTCTTTCTAAACTATCCCTGAATCTTTTTAACAAATTTCTCCAGCACATCATCCAGTGTCGGATCGCCGATTTCCTGCAGATCATAATATACCCGTGTAGTGGGTTTGGTAATCTTAATGATCCTGTTCAGGTCGATCGGGGTCCCGATCACAACGGCGTCACAGTCGGTATTGTTAATGGTCTTCTCCAGGTCGTGTAACTGTTCTTCTCCATATCCCATGGCAGGCAATAAGGTGCCTATCCCGGGATATGTTTCAAATGTCTGATGCAGCTTGCCAACCAGGAACGGACGAGGATCCACCAGTCCGGCAGCCCCGTATTTCCGTGCAGCTACGATGCCGGCCCCCAGGGTCATGCCTCCATGGGTCAGTGTCGGACCATCCTCCACGACCAATACCCGTTTCCCCCGTATCACTTCCGGATGGTCTGCCCGGATGGGAGAGGCTGCATCTATAACCACAGCCTCAGGAGCCAGCTCCCTAATATTTTCCCTGACCGTTTGTACATCTTCCGGCCGGGCCGTATCCATCTTATTGATAATAACCACATCGGCTATACGCAAGGTCACCTCTCCCGGATAATACTTGCGCTCATGACCAGCCCGGTGAGGGTCCACCACAGTAATCATTAAATCAGGTCTATAAAACGGAAAATCATTATTACCACCATCCCATAAGATCACATCACAACCTTTCGGATCGTTTTCAGCCGCCCGCAGGATGGCTTCATAATCCACTCCGGCATAAATCACATTTCCCCGGACAATATGAGGTTCATATTCTTCCATTTCCTCAATGGTACACTGGTTTTTGTTCAAATCCTCCAGGGTTTCAAACCGTTGTACTTTCTGTTCCGCCAGACTGCCATAAGGCATCGGATGCCGGACGGCTACAACTTTTAAACCTTTCTCCATCAAAACTTCAATAACCCGGCGTGACGTCTGACTTTTCCCACATCCTGTCCGTACTGCTCCGACAGCAATAAGCGGTTTGTGACTTTTTACCATCGTATCATCCGGACCCAGCAACATAAATGAAGCCCCACTGGCATTGACAATGGCGCTCACTTCCATTACCTTCTGATAGGGAACATCACTGTAAGAAAACACACAGTCTGTCACATGCATCTCCCGGATCAGCTTTGGCAACTCCTGTTCAGGATAAATCGGAATTCCTTGCGGATACAAATCCCCTGATAACTCCGGCGGATATAAACGCCTGTCTATATCCGGAATCTGAGCCGCCGTAAATGCAACCACTTCATACTGGTTGTTGTTTCGAAAGAAAGTATTAAAATTATGAAAATCCCTTCCTGCTGCACCAATAATGATAACTCTTCTTTTTGCCATAATGCTAATAATTTTAAATAGATAAAAAATAGTATATACAATAATCGTATAAATATACCTTAATAATAATAAAAAATGGAATATGTGTATGCACTGTAAATAAATATTTTACAAAATATGTTTAAAGACACTGAAATAATTTTATTAGCAACCATTTTGGCATAATTTTCGTCTAAATAATAAGAAGATTATTTTATATGAATTTTTTGGCCCATACCTTTCTGTCTGGTGATTCTGATCAGGTCAGGATTGGTAATTTTATTGGGGATTATGTGAAGGGGCGTGATTTCAGCCTTTATCCTGAAGGAATCAAAAAAGGCATTATTTTACACCGCCATATTGATTCTTATACTGATGCGCATTCCGTCGTCCAGGACAGTAAGGCAAGGCTTATCCCGTTTTACCATAAGTATGCAGGGGTCATCATTGATATTTTTTATGATCATTTTCTTTCGGCCAACTGGGATTATATTTCATCTGTTCCTCTTCCCGAACTGGCTGAAGTAACCTATAGAACCCTACATGAAAATTATGATATCCTTCCTGAAGCCGTAAAACAAATTGTTCCTTCTTTCATTTTCAACAGATGGCTGGAAGCCTACAACACTATTGAGGGAATAGAACATGTGCTGAGAAAAATGAGTGAGATAACTACCTTACCTGATTATACGGATGATGCTATTCGTATTCTCATTACGCACTATGATTTATACCGGGAAGAGTTTTTCTGCTTCTTTCCTGATATCGTTCATTATGTAATGTCAGCTTTTGATATCAAACTATTTCTTTCAGATGTTTTTATGTTAGAATTCCCCGAAGTTCTAAAAAAACGCGGATAAGTAATTCCTGTCAAAAAGCTATTTCCATCCGGTCGGCATCTAACCGCAAAAAAACAAACAACAAAATAGTAAAGGCCCAAAGGGAAGATCCTCCGTAACTAAAAAATGGCAGGGGTATTCCTATCACAGGAAACAAGCCAATGGTCATACCAATATTTATCAAAACATGTGCGGAAAACAGTGAAAAAACAGAATATCCATAGATTCTGTTAAATGACGATCGTTGCCTTTCAGCCAGATACAACAGCCTCAGCAGAAACAATACATAAAAAACAACAACCAGAAAAGTGCCAATAAACCCCCACTCTTCTCCCACCGTACAGAAAATAAAATCAGTACTTTGTTCCGGAACAAAGTCGAATTTTGTCTGGGTTCCATGCAAAAAGCCCTTCCCTGCGAAACCTCCGGAGCCAATTGCTATTTCTGACTGATTTACATTGTACCCACAGCCATATGGATCTGATTCGATTCCCAGCACAATATTAATTCTTTTACGCTGGTGTTCTTCAAGAATATTGCTAAAGACATAATTTACCGAAAAAGTAAACAAAATAGAGACGACCAGTAATGAATAAAGAAAACCTGTTTTTTTCAATTTATACTTGTAAAAAAACGGTATTAAGAGAATGCCTCCGGCGAATACTGTCAGAAAAATAACTGTATAAACAGAATAAGTATGATGGAAAATCCTGGAAAACCCCCACAATACAATCCCTGTTAAAAGCAAAATAACGAGGCCTGTTAGGGTATATCTGATTTTTTTTTCAATGATCACATGAATAAATAACCCCAACACCAGCAATCCTAAAATAATAAGGGTTTTGTCCATGACAAGGGTCAGTATAAATAATAAAGCAAAAAGAACTCCGACGATCAGGACACCCAAAGAAAGTCCTTCACGGTATAACACAAGAATAAAGGCAAGGTAAATCAAAGTAGAACCCATATCCGGCTGAAGCATAATCAATGATGCCGGGATAAAAATAATCAAAGAAGCATTCAGCAGTGTTTTAAACCGGGTCAGTGATCTGTTATAAAAACTCAAATATTTTGCCAGCGCCAGTGCGGTGGCCACCTTGGCAAATTCTGCTACCTGAATGTGAAAAGCTCCAACAGCTATCCAGGATCTTGATCCGTGAATAGTGGCTCCAATTAACAGAACGGCCAGCAATGACAGTAATGAAAGAATATAAATAGGGAAAGCAAAAAAATAATAAAATCGTGTATTTATTGCAAAAACTACTGCGGCCAGAAGAAGAGCTGTAGCAATCCAGTAAAACTGTTTCCCATACCGTTGAGAAAAATCAAAAATCAGGGCATGATCCTCATGATAAGAAGAAGAATAGATATTTACAAAACCGAAGATCACCAGCATCAGATACATGATGACCGTCATCCAGTCCACCCTGCTCAGTATGCTACTTCTCCGGTAATCCATGGATCAGATCTGTTTTACGTATATATTCTTCCAGCCAGTTACGCTTAATTTTCCCGTGTAAATACTTTTCTATCATCAACGAGGCAATAGGGGCGGCATAAGTCGCTCCGTATCCTCCGTTTTCCACAAAAACAGAAACAGCTATTTTCGGTTTATTTTTTGGCGCAAATGCTATAAATATGGAATGATCTTTACCGTGCGGGTTTTGAGCAGTACCTGTTTTCCCGCACACACGAATATCATCGATCCGGGCTATTCTGGCTGTAGAGCCTGAGCCTGGTTCCCCGTTAACCACCAGATCCATTCCTTTTATCACAACAGAAAAATAAGAAGAGTCAATCCCAACACTATGTTTTACCAAAAAACCAGGATCAACAGAGGATTTCCCCTGCACCTCCTTCACTACATGAGGAACAATATAATATCCTCTATTCGCAATGGTTGCTGTCAGGTTGGCCATCTGCAAGGGGGTTAACCCAAGTTCTCCCTGTCCAATGGCCATCGATATCAACGTTAACGAGCTCCATCCGTTTTTGTGATAATAATGGTCGTAATATGATGTATCCGGCAGAAATCCATTTAGTTCATTTGGTAAATCGATACCCAAACGGTGTCCCAGGCCAAAACGCTGAAGGTAGTTTCTCCAAATACTAAATGTTTGATATATAGATGGATACTCTGGGTTGTCCAAAATATTACGGAAAACGTTACAGAAATAAGCATTACAGGAATTCTGAATGGCCCCGACCAGGTCTAGCGGTGTCCGGTGGATGTGGCACGCGATATAAACGCCCGGGGCATAATATCCGGGAGCACAGGAATACATAGAAGAAGGAAACAAAACCCTCTCCTGCAAACCGATCAAAGCATTCACCACCTTAAAAGTAGATCCCGGAGGATAACTGGCCATAATTGCCCTGTTAAACAAAGGCTTCATTGTGTCTGCAACCAGTTTGGTGAAATATTTTGAACGGTTTCTGCCAATAAGCATGGAAGAAACATATCCCGGAGAGGATACCATGCATAGCACCTCCCCTGTAGAAGGCTCTATGGCAACAATACTGCCTGCCTTATTTTTCATCAAAGACTTTCCATACGCCTGCAGTTTCCGGTCAAATGTCGCAACCAGATCAGAGCCCACAACGGCTGTCGTATCGTATCTCCCGTTTTCAAAAGACCCTTTGATACGATTATGAACATCCACGAGGTAAATATTAAAGCCTTTCTTGCCCCGCAAATTTTTCTCGTATGATTTTTCTATCCCGCTGACACCAATATAATCCCCCATTTTATAATAAGGATTCTTTTTTATGATATCTTCCGTAACTTCCCCTACATATCCCAGCATGTGAGCGGCCATAGGGTAGTTATAATGCCGGATGGTACGTGGTTGCACAAAAAATCCAGGAAACTTAAACATCTTTTCAGACAGGAGAGCATAGGTTCTGGCAGAAAGTTGTTTGACCAGTACAGAGGCTTTCAGTCTGGAATAATCAGTAGCATGACGAATCCCCTGCTCCAGATCAGCAACCGGAATATTCAGAATTTTACAAAACTCAGCAGTATCAAACGCCGTAACCTGCGCAGGGACTATCATTAGATCATAGGCTGCCTCATTGGAGACAATCAATTCATGATGCCGGTCAAATATCAGTCCCCTCGCAGGATACTGGGGAACATACCGTAACACATTGTTGCTTGCACTCAACCGGTAAGATTTATCCACAATCTGTATAATAAATAACCTGCCGATGAACAACAAGGACACCAAAATCAATAATCCTCCGATCACATATTTCCTCCCGGCATACTGATCATACTCTTTCATTCCCTGACAAATACTTTAGGCTTGTGGACAAAAAACTGACTTAATATCACCAGTATAATAGTAAATAACGAGCTGATAATCACCCTTAGTAAAGTATCAAAAAAATGTTTAAAAGAAAATACCTCAAAATAAAACAAGAAAGAATGATGAATAAAAACAAGGATTACAACATACTTAAGATACCAGCCTAATCCATAGTCATAGATCCCCGGCAAGGTATTGGACGCATAACCTTCCCTTGGAGCGATTAACCGCAGGACCCCCGGACGGAACCATGCCATGAGAAGTGTAGCCGCCGTATGAATGCCATAAGTATGTTCAAACAGGTCCATAGTAAAGCCCATCACAAAAGCCAGCAATAAAAGCGCCCATCCCGGGGTTTCAAAAGGGAGCATCAAAATAAAAAGTACGTATAGGAAAGGAACAGCATAACTGCTCAACTGCAGATTGTCCAGTATCAGGATTTGTACCAGAATCAGTACTATAAAAAGGAAACTATTTCTTAACAGAGAATTAATCATGCGTTTCCAGTTTATTTTGTTCCTCTTTCTGAAGGTTTCTTATCACATCGACATAGACCAGATGCTTAAAATCCGTAGATAAGCTTACCGTGACAGTATAAAAGTTACCATTCTTTATGATTGCTTTTTCAACCTTCCCGATCATGATTCCTTCCGGGAACACCGCAGAGTATCCGCTGGTAACAATCGTATCACCCACCTCAATCTGAACATGATACGGAATATCCTGCAACACAGCTTTACGGTAATCCTGCCCGCCCCAGGACAAAGTCCCAAAGTAATTATTTTTCTTCAGTTTGGCACTGACATGGAAATTGACATTTAGCAAAGAGATAACGGAGGTAAAATTGCGGGTAACGCCGGCTGTAATTCCAACAATTCCTTCGGGACAGATCACTCCCATCTCCGGCCGGACCCCCTGCTCTGATCCTTTGTCAAGGGTAAGATAATTATGCATCCGGTTTACGCTGTTTTTAATAACCCTGGCAGAAGTAAAAAAATATTTCTGCCGGTGCAGGGTATCATTTTCTCCGAAAAAGAAAAGATTATCAGATCTGTAAACCCGCTGAAGCTGATTTTTCAACTTCGCATTCTCCAGTGACAATCTCCGGTTTGTCTCTATAAGATTAAAATAGTCAGTAAAAGAACTAATGGATTCGTTAAAATAGGCTGAGATATTTTCGCTAAGAGACACAAAACGGGCACGCTGGTATAAATTATACTGAATACCCATAGATAAAGCAATCGCCTCGAGCATGAGAAAAAGCAGAAAAAAATGATATTTATATATTATTTTTAATAAATACCTCATTCATCAAGCGACGATTTTATAATTATCTCATCAGAAAAGAAAATTCATCTACATTTTTTAAGGCTATACCGGTGCCTCTGGCCACAGCATGTAAAGGATCTTCAGCAATATGGAAAGGGATATTAATCTTATCCGTCAAACGTTTATCCAAGCCTCTCAGCAGAGCTCCCCCCCCTGCCAGATAAATCCCGTGAGAAACGACATCAGCATACAGTTCAGGGGGAGTTTGTTCCAGCACACCTAAAATAGCTGTTTCAATTTTTGAGATCGATTTATCCAGACAGTGAGCCACTTCCTGATAAGAGACAGGCACTTCAATGGGCAGAGCAGTCATCAGGTTAGGACCCCTGACCACATAATCCTGTGGCGGATCATCCAAATCCGGTAAGGCTGAACCCACATTAATTTTTATATCCTCAGCCGTCCGCTCACCCACTTTAATATTGTGCTGATGTCTCATATATGCCTGTATATCTGCGGTAAATCCATCTCCGGCAATCCGTATAGACTTGTTGGTAACGATGCCTCCGAGGGCGATCACGGCTATCTCCGTGGTTCCTCCTCCAATATCCACAACCATACTTCCTTCAGGAGCTTCCACATCAATACCGATACCGATGGCAGCAGCCATAGGTTCGTAAATCATATACACATCACGTCCGCCGGCATGTTCGGAAGAATCCCTTACAGCACGAATCTCTACCTCTGTACTCCCCGAAGGAATACACACCACTATGCGCAAGGCAGGATTAAATAATCTCGGTTTGGAATTGGTCATTTTTATCATTCCCCGGATCATCAACTCGGCAGCATCAAAATCAGCAATGACCCCATCCCGCAACGGACGGATGGTCTTAATGTGTTCAGGAGTTTTACCCTGCATCTGCCGGGCTCTTTTCCCTATTGCTATTAATTTTCCACTGGCTTTATCCATAGCCACTATGGACGGTTCGTCCACTAAAATCTTATCGTTATAAATAATAATCGTATTGGCAGTACCCAGGTCAAGCGCAATTTCCTGCATCAATAATGAAAAAAGTCCCATAAATTTTTACGTATTTAATTCTTAATCTTAATGTTTAAAATGTCTGACTCCTGTAAAAACCATTGCCACATTATGTTCATTGCAATAGTCAATTGATTCCTGATCCCTGATAGATCCTCCGGGTTGAATAACGGCAGTAATACCGGCTTCATGGGCCAATTGCACCGAATCGGCAAAAGGGAAAAATGCATCAGAGGCCATTACCGCCCCCTGCAGATCAAACCCAAAACGACGTGCTTTTTCCACTGCCTGTTTCAGGGCATCCACCCGGGAAGTCTGGCCGATACCATGTCCCAACAATTGTTTGTTTTTCACCAACACAATAGCATTGGATTTTGAATGTTTCACGAGAATATTGGCAAAGATCATGTCTTCAATTTCTTTTCCCGTCGGTTTGTGATGGGTAACCGGTTTCATATCGGATGCACCTTCTGTTTTTGTATCCCTGTCCTGCAGCAATACTCCATTCAGGGCAGTCCGGTAAAGATGGTCAGGGAAATCGGGGTTTTTACGCTTCAGGATAATCCTTTTCTTTTTCGTCTTCAATATATCCAGCGCCTCCGGTGTATAACCGGAAGCAATTACCACTTCGAAAAAGAGTTTGTTCATGCCGGCTGCAGTCTTTTCATCCACCGTACGATTGGTAGCCAGAATCCCTCCAAAAGCAGACACCGGATCACCGGCCAGTGCATCAGTCCAGGCTTCCGTCAATGTGTCCCGTACAGCAGCACCGCAAGCATTATTATGTTTAAAAACTGCAAAAACCGTCTCCGAAAATTCAGCGATCAATCCTTCGGCAGCATCAATATCAAGCAAGTTATTATAGGAGATATCCTTCCCGTGAAGCTGATCGAACCACTTAGCAAACTCCCCAAAGAAATAAGCTTTCTGATGAGGATTCTCTCCATAACGCATTTTACGCCCTGACGGAATACTTTGTTTAAAAACAGGGATACCTATTCCACGGTTAAACCAGTTAAATATGTTTGTATCATAATGTGAACTCACCTGGAAAGCTTCAACAGCAAAAAGTTTCCTTTCCTCCAGGGTGGTCTTCCCCTTTTTTTCTTCAAGCAGGTCCAGAAGATGCCTGTATTGTCCTTTATTTGACACAACCAGGATATCATGGAAATTTTTTGCAGCAGCTCTGATCAGGGCAATCCCCCCGATATCAATTTTCTCAATAGCAGACACTTCCTCAGCCCCTGACCGGACAGCTTCTTCAAAAGGATATAAATCTACGATCACAAGATCAATTTCAGGTATTTCAAATTTCTTAAGATCTTCCTCATCCTGTATGTTTTCCCTTCGTGCCAGTATTCCCCCAAAAACTTTCGGATGTAATGTTTTCACCCTGCCTCCCAGAATGGATGGATAAGTGGTCATTTCTTCTACTGCGGTAACGGGAACCCCAAGATCACTGATATATTTTTGTGTGCCACCGGTAGAATAGATTCTGACATTCAACTCATTAAGTTCCCTGACAACTTCATCTATCCCTTCTTTATGATAAACGGATATTAATGCACTTTCAATTTTCTTCATGAATTACTCAACGCTTTTATTCTGTTAAAAATCATTTATTTAAGCAGGGCCAATCCCTGAAAATCATTTTGCCCGTAAAATTAGATAAATTTATTCAGATAGTCTTACCTAATGATAATATTTTCAACGCCAAAAGAGTTTTGTTATGTTCCGGTGTTTATGTATTTTTCGATCTTAAACAAAGAATAATGATTTTTTTCCGGCTTTTAAAAGAAAGCTTTCTTTTTTCCATACAGGCTATACGGGTCAATAAACTACGTACTTTCCTGACTCTCCTGGGGATAACCATTGGAATTTTTGCTATTATCTCAGTATTTACGGTCCTGGACTGGATGGAAAACTCCATCCGTACCAGCATCTCTTCCCTGGGAAATAATATCGTCTATGTCCAGAAATGGCCATGGTCTTTTAACTCGGATGTAAAATGGTGGGAAATCATGCGATGGCCGGAGCCCTCCCTTGAAGAATATAAAAAACTGAAGCGCCGGTCATCACGGGCAGAAGCTATGTCTTTTGTGGTTTCTGCCAATGTGAATGTCCAATATCTTAACAACTCGGTTAATAATATTTCTTTTCTTAGTGCTACAAGAAATTTCGGTGAAATCCGCTCCTTTGACATTGAGAGAGGACGGTATTTCTCCGATTTTGAAGCACAAAGTGGGGAAAACCGGGCCATTCTCGGTCATGAGATATCCAAAAACCTTTTCGACAACGAAGATCCTATAGGAAAAAAAATATCCATCCGCGGGAGAAAGCTTACCGTCATTGGTATATTTAAAAAAGAAGGGGCCGGCGGTATCGGAGATCAGGGTATGGATAAGGTGGTTTTTGTCCCGGTCAATTATGTCAGAAATGTCATTAACCTGCGCAGCCACTCCTTAAACCCTTTTATTATGGTCAAAGCCAAATCGGGCGTCTCCCTGGTAGCACTGAAAGATGAAATTACCGGGTTGTTGCGAAGCATACGCAGGATTAAACCATCGGCAAAAAACAATTTTTCTATCAACCAGGCCAGTATGATTTCACAGGGACTGAACTCCATTTTTAAAATGGTGAATCTGGGAGGATGGATCATCGGAGGATTTTCTATTCTGGTGGGAGGTTTTGGAATTGCCAATATTATGTTCGTTTCTGTAAAAGAACGTACACGGATCATTGGCATCCAGAAATCCCTGGGAGCAAAGAACGGATTTATCCTTCAACAGTTTCTTTATGAGGCTGTGATTCTCTCACTGCTGGGAGGGATCCTCGGGCTATTACTGATTTTTATCGGTACCCTGATCGTGAATCATCTGGAAGATATCAATATGACCCTAACCTTAAGCAATATTATTTTGGGCCTTACCATTTCGGCTGTGATCGGTGTTGTCTCCGGATACACCCCGGCATACAGCGCTTCCCGCCTGAATCCTGTGGAAGCCATGGC
>CAYLJE010000002.1:0-71270 GCA_964383915.1 uncultured Rikenellaceae bacterium | reverse complement strand
TTTTAGGAACAGGCGCCAGGAAAGGCGCATCTGTTTCTAAAACAAAATGATCCGGTCCCAGGGGTAGCAAAGTATCTTTCAGGGAAGAGTTTTTGAAAGTAACAATGCCTCCGATACCCAGAAAGAATCCTTTTTCGATGGCATGTTCTGCCTGATCCTGTGTTCCGGTAAAACTGTGAAAAACCCCTGCCGGTAGCTGTGGAAACTCTTCCAGGACAGAAAAGATAAGGGGCAAAGACTCGCGGGAGTGGATGACTAGCGGCAGCTTGAAGTTGAGGGCCCACTCAATTTGTTGCCGGAAAGCTTCTGTCTGTTCTTTCCCGAATTTCTTATCCCAATAAAGGTCGATTCCTACTTCACCTATACCGACGTATGAGCCTTCATTCAGGTGAACGAACATTTCATCCAGTTGTTGCCGGTAATCTTCCTTTACCGAAGTGGGATGCAATCCGATCATGGGATAGCAGTGACGGGGGAAGGCCTTGGCTAATTTCAGCATGGGAGTCAGGGTGGAAAGGTCGATGTTCGGCAGGAGCATTTTATCCACGCCTGCCCGGATAGCTGCCTGGACCACGTCGTGACGGTCTGTTTCAAATTCGGGGAGATAGAGGTGCGTATGGGTGTCTATGAGATTCATAACGAAACAGGTATTGGGCAAAAATACAAAAAAGGGACAAATGCCCCTTTTTTGTATCATCACGAAAAGAACCAATCTTATACGATTCCCTGAGCCAACATGGCATCAGCCACCTTAACAAATCCTCCGATATTGGCACCGTTCAAATAATTAATATATCCATCTTTTGCTTTTCCGTATTTCACGCAAGTATTGTGAATATCCCGCATGATGGTTTGAAGACGGTTATCTACTTCTTCACGTGTCCATGTAAGACGGAGTGAATTCTGGCTCATTTCCAGTCCGGAGACGGCAACTCCTCCGGCATTGGCAGCTTTACCCGGACCATAAAGTATTTTCTTTTGTAGAAATACCTCAATAGCCTCCGGCGTACTGGGCATGTTAGCCCCTTCCGTCACACACATACATCCGTTTTTCACCAATGTTTCAGCTTCATCCCCTGATATCTCGTTTTGTGTTGCACAGGGTAGGGCAACATCACAGGGCACATTCCAGGGGCGTTTTCCTTCATGATATTCAACGCCGAATTTTTCAGCATACTCTTTGATTCTGCCTCTGCGGATATTTTTCAGATCCATAACATAAGCCCATTTTTCTTCGTTAATGCCATCGGGATCATGAATATAGCCACTGGAATCAGAAAGAGTGACTACTTTGGCCCCTAATTGGTTTGCTTTTTGCACAGCATGCTGGGCCACATTTCCGGAACCGGAGATAACCACGGTTTTCCCTTTCATGCTTTCTCCTCTTGTATTCAACATTTCCTCAGCAAAATAAACAACTCCGTATCCGGTAGCCTCCGGGCGGATCAGACTTCCTCCCCACTCCAATCCTTTTCCGGTTAATACACCGGTAAACTCATTTCTCAGTCTTTTATACTGACCAAATAAAAATCCGATTTCACGGCCACCCACGCCGATATCTCCTGCAGGCACATCCGTATCCGGGCCAATATGACGGGAGAGCTCAGTCATAAAACTTTGGCAAAACCGCATAACTTCATTGTCCGATTTTCCTTTCGGATCAAACTCGGATCCACCTTTTCCTCCTCCCATAGGAAGCGTGGTTAAAGAATTCTTAAGGACCTGTTCAAAGGCCAGAAACTTTAAGATGCCCAGATTGACCGTAGGATGAAAACGCAATCCTCCTTTATAAGGGCCGATGGCGCTGTTCATCTCAATACGGTATCCTTTGTTGATCTGTATTTCTCCCTTGTCATCCACCCATGGAACACGGAACAGGATCACACGTTCTGGCTCTACCAGGCGATCCAGAATCTTTGCCTGTTTGTATTTAGGGTTTTCTTCAATATATGGGATCAACGATTCGGAAACCTCCATAACGGCCTGGTGAAATTCTTTTTCACCGGGATTTTTGGTGATGACCTGTGCAAGGAATTGTTCTACTCGTTTGTCCATAACGTATTGGTTTTAAATGGTTAAAATTTCATTATGAGCAAACATATATATTTTTTCAATAGAAAAATATGATTTTAAGCAGTTTCCACCGTTGATATTATGACTATACTCATTGACTATCAATAATATATCTCTCTTTATGAAGGAAGGTGTTTAATAACATACCGGCAGTATTGGGATGTATTTCAGGTGAATAATAAAATGTCAGTTTAGGTACCGGTAAATGTTCCCGGGGAAACTCTTGATGAGACCGGCAAATTCAAGGTTCAACAGAATAGAAGAGGTCTTACTGACAGGGTATTCTGCCAGGATAGCCAGTTGGTCAATGGAAAGATCTCCCTGCTCTTTCAGCAGGTCAACCAATTTTTGTTCTTCTTCATTCAGATCAATGAAAAGTTCTTTTTGAATATCTTGATGTGACGGAGATTCCGATTCCCAACCCAGAAGATAAGAAATATCGTTGTCGTTTTCTACCAGAGCAGCCAGGTTTTTTTTAATCAGATGATTGCATCCTTTTGACCAGGGGTCTGATATCCTTCCCGGAAGTGTAAAAACATCACGATTATATGAGTTTGCCAGGTCTGCTGTAATTAAAGCCCCCCCTTTTATACCTGATTCAGCCACCAGGGTAGCATCCGCCAGTCCGGCAATAATTCTGTTCCGCGCTATAAAATTTCTTTTATCAGGGATATGGATAGTACTGAATTCGGTCACCAGGGCTCCCTGTTTTACAATATCTTTCGCCACATCCCGGTGTATAGCCGGATAAATCATATGGAGTCCGTGTCCCAGAACGGCAACTGTTTGTAAACCGTTCTTTAAAGCTGCCTTATGGGCACAAACATCAATGCCGTAAGCCAGTCCGCTGACAATCAGGAGGTCAGGATAAGTCCGTGCCAATCCTTCTATGATCTTTTTACAATGATCCAGTCCATAGGAAGTTGCACGGCGTGTTCCGACAACACTGAGTATTTTTCTGGCATCCAGACAGGTATCTCCCTGAACATAAATAATTACCGGTGCATCTTCACACTGTTTTAGTCTCTGTGGATAGTCATCATCCAGGAAATAGACAGTACGGATATTGTTCTTTTCCAGGAATATCATTTCCTGCTGAGCCTGTTCCAGCACTTTTTCCCGGATACTACGGGAAACCAGATGTCCTCCTATGCCAGGAATGCCGAGCAGACTTTTTGCCGGTTCCCTGAAGAAATTCTCCGGAGAACCCACATGCCCCAGGATGGAACGTATTCTCATAGAGCCGACTCCCGGCAATAAAGTTAAAGCTATCTTGTAAACTAAGGGTTCCATAAAAAAACAAATATTCACCCAAAAAAAAAGTTTAAATTTTTACCCGCGGAGTCTAATATAATCAAAACAGGATAAAGAAAAGAGAAAATTACAACTTTCAAAAACCTGAAAATCACTTCCTCCTTTGGCCCCCCCAATGGTAAGGTAGTCAGAGCATTTTTGAATATCTGCTCAAACCCCGGGAATTTTAAAATACTCAGGTTGACACTTGGGTGAAACCGTAGTCCGCCTTTATACGGGCCCAGGATATTGTTAAACTGAATACGATAACCAGGGTTGACAGGCACATTCCCTTCATCATCCACCCACGGGACTTTAAAAGTAATGACACGATCCGGTTCGACCAGTCTTTCTACAATGCCGGCAGATTCGAACTGAGGGTTCTGATCATATATAACTTCAATGGATTCAAGAACTTCCCTGACGGCCTGAAGGTATTCGTTTTCGCCCGGATGTTTTTGTTCGAGCTGAGTGACAATGTCTTCTGTCTTCATAAATGATAGTTTAAAATTTGGGCAAAGCTAAAGAAAGGTTTTTCTCCTGAAACATGATTTTTTTCATCTGTTTATATGTTGAGAAGCAGATGCTTTGCCGACCATCAGCCTGGATAAAGATAATAGTATTTTTTTCTGGTCTGTCCCGGGGAGCCCGTTAATATATACCGGCGGATATTTAGCAACATTATTGTTTATTTTCTGATAAATGATCAACGCTTTCCGAAGGCGGAAAAAACTTTCCCTGAGCTCAGCCTTTATGAAATCTTTTTTAGGAATCCTGAAGGTTTGCTTTCTGGCAGTAAAAAACCCAAGAGGATATATTTTAAAAACCAGAAAATCTCCGTCATCAGAGTAGTAAACATAATGATATTTAACTATATTAGGATAAAACAAGACAACAATGTATATAACTCCAAAGAAGATCGTATAATAATCACGGGGAATGTTGGGGGTTATTTTCTCATAAAACCGGGTTAAATAAATGGAGTAAACGATCATTACATAAATAATAGTACTAATAAGGTGCACCAGCCAGGTAAGAATATGCAGATGTTTGTTCTGAACAGTCATTGTTCTATTGAATAAGCCTTTAAATCAAACCCGCCAGGAGACGGGATATTATTTAAACGATAAAGAGTTATAATAATATACCAGGTCTATTAGTGCATCTTCTTTTGACATTTTCAGGTGATTGCCTTTAATATATTTTTCCAATTCTTTCCGGTGATCTCCCAAGGCCTTCAGCACACTTTTTTTACTTTTTGAAATTCTTTTGGAAGGGTTAACTCCATTCTTAATATAGTAAGTCTGGGCTGTACGAAAATAATCGCGGAAATTGCCTCCTTCATAGTCGCTGGGGGGAAGTTGTTCCCGTTTGATGATCGTTTCCCGGTGAAGCAGAAGTCTGGTATTTCCATCAGCAAGAATTTCAAAAAATCCGTTCTTATAAAAAGCTCCTTCCTTATACCGGGAATAAATAAATTTCCTGTTTCCAAATTTTACATAATTAATAATATCCGGCGAGGAAATTACCTTAATCGTATCATTGTAAGTAAATTCGATATTATCAGTATAAGTATTCAATCGCAAAGGCACATTTTTTACCCGAGATGAATCCTTAAAAATAATCTCTCCCTTTTCAAAATCCTTATCTACAAAAGGATTGCCATACACATGAAGGTATGCTTCTTTTTCAACAACCAGGGAGCGATGCATCATCTGAATAAGCTGAGGATTACTGTTGGGGGAAGAATATATCTGGGCTTGCATTATCCATGCCAGGCCGAAAAAGAAAAATACAGATATTAAAATAGTTTTTTTCATGACCTCATATTTTATTGATTTCCTCTGATTACAAAAATACATAATTTTATGTTATAACTATATCTTTAAATGTCTTACAAAAGGTAGGTATCCTGATTCCCACGTAATTTTTTAAAAAAATAATCCATGACAGACCGGGCTTCTTCTTGTAATATCCCTTTCGTAACTTTTGTTTTCGGATGGATGATACCGGGATAAAAAAGCCGGTACCCTCTTTTCTCGTCAGCTGTAGCAAAAACAATCCGGTCTATTCGTGACCAAAAAAGGGCTCCTGCACACATAACACAGGGTTCCACCGTGACATATAGAGTACATCCTGTCAGAAATTTATTTCCCAGATGATGGGTTGCTGCCGTAATAGCCAGTATTTCAGCATGGGCGGTAGGATCGTGAAGCATTTCAACCTGATTATGGCTTCGGGCAATAATTTCATTGTGGCAGGCAATAACAGCTCCCACAGGTATTTCTTCTGCTTCCAGGGCCTTTCCGGCCTCCTTCAATGCTTCACGCATGAAAAATGCATCATCCAGGATATTTTTTTCCGGCATAAAACAATCCTTAAAAATATTCTTAGTAAAGATGATAAAAAACTGCAGGTAAGAAAACAATCCACGAAATTATTTTATGTATTTTTGCTGAAATTTTTCAACGGATGTATCGAACACACACATGCGGGCAATTAAGGATTGAAGATACCGGAAAGAAAGTGATGCTATCGGGCTGGATTCAGCGGTCGAGGGATCTCGGCGGAATGACTTTTATCGACTTGCGTGACAGATATGGAATTACGCAATTGGTTTTTAACATAAAACATGATGCCGCTTTATGTGAAAAAGCCAGAAAATTGGGGCGTGAATATGTCGTCAGTGCACAGGGGACCGTCCGGGAACGAAGTAATAAAAATAAAAATCTGAATACGGGAGATATTGAGATTGAAGTGGAAACCATCAGGATACTGAATAAATCAAAGTTACCCCCTTTTACCATTGAAGAAGATACCGATGGCGGAGAAGACATCCGGATGAGGTTCAGATATCTGGATTTACGTCGGGACCCATTGAAAAAAAATTTAATCCTGCGCCACAACATTGCGCGGGAAACACGCAATTATCTTGATAACAAAGACTTTCTGGAAATCGAAACCCCTATATTGATTAAATCAACCCCGGAAGGAGCCCGGGACTTTGTGGTCCCTTCCCGCATGCACAAACATCAGTTTTACGCATTGCCACAATCCCCGCAAATATTCAAACAGTTATTGATGATAGCGGGATATGACAAATACTATCAACTGGTAAAATGTTTCAGGGATGAAGACCTGCGGGCAGACCGTCAACCGGAGTTTACACAGATTGACTGCGAATTGTCTTTTATAGAAAGAGACGATATACTGGATATATTTGAAGGGCTTATAAAACACCTGTTTGAAAAAATACTGTCTTATCATTATGAAAGAAATTTTCCAAGAATGAAATTCAGTGAGGCCATAGCAAAATATGGGACGGATAAGCCGGATATACGTTTCGGTATGGAGATCAGTGATTTTACTTCTCTGGCAAAAGGAAAAGGGTTCCGGGTTTTTGACCAAACAGAATATATCGGCGGGATCTGTGCCGCGGAGAGTGCTGACTATTCCAGAAAACAATTAGATCAGTTGACAGCATTTGTCAAACGGCCACAGATAGGTGCCGGAGGGTTGGTTTATGTAAAATTTTTAAAAGACGGAACCATTAAATCCTCTGTGGATAAGTTCTTCTCAGCAGATGAATTGACTTCATGGGGAAAGCAGGCAGGGACCAAGACCGGGGATTTATTGCTTGTCTTATCAGGAGAAAAAAAACGCACCTTGTTTGCATTATCTGAGTTACGTCTGGAATTAGGTTCTCGTCTGGGACTACGTAAAAAAGATACTTTTAACCCCCTATGGGTTGTTGATTTCCCTTTGCTGGAGTGGAATGAAGAAGAAAAAAGATACACAGCCAAACATCATCCTTTTACTTCTCCTTTACCGGAGGATGTTTCATTACTGGACAATCAACCCGGAGAAGTCAGAGCCAATGCTTATGATCTGGTCATTAACGGTGTGGAAATCGGAGGAGGATCTATCCGTATTCATGATACGAAATTACAAAGGAGAATGCTGGAACTTTTAGGCTTTTCTCCTGAAGAAGCCAATCGTCAGTTTGGTTTCCTGATGGAAGCTTTACGATACGGAGCCCCGCCACACGGCGGAATTGCTTTCGGTCTTGACCGTTTAGCGGCCATATTCGGCGGAAGCGAATCTATCCGTGACTTTATCGCTTTCCCCAAAAACAATGCAGGTCGCGACATGATGGCTGATGCCCCAAATACTATCTCTAAAAAACAATTGGATGAACTAAAGCTGCGTTTTAGTGAATAATTTAATCCAATTGTTAATAAATACCCCGTTTTTTAGCTTTTCTTAAAAAAATCAATCTGTATTTTCGTTGCTTTTAAAAATGAATGTTTGCTATGGTAAAAAAAGATTTTATCGGTGAAGGTCATTTATTATTTTCATTGCCGGGTATTAACCGCCTCAATTTAATGGTGGCAAGGGAAATGAGAACAGAGCTGAACAATATCCCGGAAAAAGGAGAAATGAAAATCACGCTCGACCTTGAAGGAATTCATTTTATTGACAGTACCGGTTTTGATTTCCTTGTAGAGACTGCCAGAAAGGCAGAATTATGCCGGTTTGATTTCGAACTGATTCACGTATTGCCCGAAGTAACCGAATTGATTAAATTACTCCATTTAGAAAATATATTGGGTACAGGGGAGACAACTTTAAAGAGCTGCATCTGATTTTCCCAACAGGATTTACTCATGGTTGTGTAATTTGTAAACGGAAAAAATTCTCTTTTACAATGGTTTCATGTAACTTACATAAATAAGTTTATGTATAAATTAAATAATATTTTTTAAAAAAAACAGAAACCATGAAAAAAATAATGTTTGTTTTTGTTTTGCTTACGGGATTTATTATGCAGGTCAGTATAGAATCCTGCATGGCACAACAAGTAACTTATGCAAAGGGAATTACACTGGTAATAACAATGCGGGATGGTTCACAGGTATCTGGTACATTTATTTCACAAGACAATCTGGCGCTGTTATGAAATATGGATCACAGATTATTATCATATTTACAAGTAATGCATTTGTTTTAAACCATTCTATCCCTGCGGGCTGTAATTTATTTGATGCAAGAATGTTTCCAGCCACCAGGGTGGCTGTCAAATATCAATAAGTCCCTGCGGGACTAATGATTTGCCATTGAACAAGCTGTAATGAATATATGTGATTACATTCTTTTGGTTATCAAAAGAATGGGATAAGGCAGAAGGCTATTTATTACAATTAGGAAAAGATTTTTAGTCCCGCAAGGGACAGTATTTTTTTACAGACAGGTATTTCAATGCCTGTCTGAGATGCTTGGCAAATTGGAATTTTGGGATTGATAATTTCTAATATGATCCACTATACCTTGGTTTGCATATTGATTCATAAATTAGAACAGCGCCAGCATACTACGTAGTTATGTCATAATTTTTCCGCTTTTATTATTTATAAAGGGAAAATTTATATCATGGTCCAAAACAAAAAATTGTGGTTACACTTTTTAGGAGAAGAAGTCCGTTATTATGTCATATGGGGTTATGTTGAAACCGGAAACACGAACGGATGAATGTTTCTGATGATATCAGATAAGTCACTTACCGAAGTTTTCCCGGGACATTACTACCTGGAGAAAATGATATGATATTTTATTTTTGCAAGCCGTTTTCTTATTTTTGTCAAAACTTAAACAATTTGAAATATGTCAGGACATAGCAAATGGTCAACCATAAAAAGAAAAAAGGGGGCAGCGGATGCAAAAAGATCAAAGATATTTTCAAAACTGGTAAAGGAAATACAAATTGCAACACGGGAGGGAGGACCTGACCCTGATTCCAATCCGAGGCTGAGGCTTGCTGTTCAGAATGCCAAGGGGACCAATATGCCCAAAGATAATATCGAACGTGCTATTTCAAAAGCTTCTGCTGACGGAGCAAATTTTCAGGAGATCACTTTTGAAGGATATGCTCCCAATGGGGTGGGTATTTTTATCGAATGTCTTACAGACAATAAAAACCGCACCGTCAGTAATATACGTTCTATTTTTACCAAGCGCGGCGGGAGCCTCGGAACCAACGGTTCATTAAAATATGTTTTTGAACGAAAAGGAGTGTTTACAATTCCCAAAGCAGATTTTGACCCTGAGGAATTTGAGCTGGAACTCATTGATGCCGGAGCAGAAGAAATAGAAGATGCAGCAGATTCCATGGTGGTCACATGTGCCCTGGAAGATTTTGGGAATATTCAAAAGAAACTGGACGAAATGGGAATTCAACCTGAAAACGCCGAGTTGGAACGAGTCCCTGTAACCGCTAAAAAGCTGGAGGTTGAAGATGCTATGAAAATACTCAGGATGGTAGAAGATTTCGAGGATGATGACGATGTGCAAAATGTCTATCACAACCTTGAAATGACCGATGAACTGATGCAGGCACTCGAAGAAAGTTAATCATAAGGGTTCCACAGTTATCCGGCTTTCTTCCCGTTGCATTCGATACCAGACCGAAATTATTGATTATGACGTTCACGAAAAGGTTTTCTTTCTATGCCCTGCTCTTTTTCTCATTGTTCTCTCTGGCTGCCTGCTCGGGAATGTGGGATGTACAGCCAGGGAATATTTCTTCTGTAAAAATCAAAGAGTTGCATGACGGGTTCATCCTTCTGGACATCGTGATGGACATCGAAAACAATTCTTCCCGAAAAGTTATTGTAAGAAATGTATCAGCAGATATTTATATCAACTCAACAAAAGCAGGGACTATTACTACTGAAGAAAAATTAATTATGCCGCCTGAAAGTGATGAAAAATACAGTATTCCGCTTAAAATACAACATGAGAATATGGGAATAATCTGGAAAGCGCTCTTTGTTTCTGCTTTTCATAATGGCAGGATCGATATAGAGATAAAAGGGAACTTGTGTGTCCGTTCGTGGATACTGTTCAAAAATATCCATTTTGATAAAAAAAGTAAAGTTCCTGTTTTCAGATAATTACTTCCTCTTTTTGATTTTATAAAAACTATTTTCTATTTTTGATTACTTGACAAATCAACAAAATCCGAATATTATGCAAAACATACTTGTTCCTGTCGATTTTTCAAAAGACTCCATGAATGCACTGGATCATGCGATCTTCCTTGCGAATACGTTCATGTTAAATTTACGCATTGTTCATGTACGTAAAGATAAGAATTATGATAAACCTTTTATTCTTGAAGGAACAGACAAAGCTTACATTAAAACAACCGAAGATTTCTGTGAAGATATCATATCAGGATACAAACCCAAATACAAGGGAGGAGGCACTTTTGATTATGTAATCCGGGAAGGCCGGATTTATAAGGGGATTACAGATCAGTCAGAGAAGGATCATTCAAAGATGATCGTAATGGGGACACATGGGATATCGGGCTTTGAAGAATTTTGGTTAGGGAGTAATGCTTACCGTGTGGTTTGTAAAGCACCTTGTCCGGTAATGACTATCCGTAATGGCTTCAAAAAAATGCTTATCAATAAAATTGTTTTACCGATCGATGCCCGACAAGACACCAGAGTAAAGGTCCCTTACACCTGTGATCTGGCTAAAATATTTAAAGCGGAAGTCCATGTGATTGATGTACGCGAGACCAATAACAAAGATATTATTGCACGATTAAACAAATATGCAGACCAATCTGCAGATTATCTTGAAAAAAGAGGGGTTAAGACCTTAAGAGATTCTTTCAAAGGTAGTGATGTTGCCGATTTGACCATCGCCTATGCAGTACATGCAGAAGCCCAGTTAATATCCATGGTAAGTAACCATCGTGGAAATCCAATGAGAATGTATTTGAGTAGTGAAGCACAGGAGATGGTGAATCATTCTCCTATTCCTGTATTAAGTATTCATCCGTCCTATGCAAAATTTTAAAATGAGACGCAAAGCAATCTTCTTTTTTTTTCTCAGCGCCTTATTCCTATCTTTTGTAGCATATTCCCAGGATAAAACAGGGATAAATAACAAGGATGAGAGGTTGCAGGAAGGAACAATTACGATCCGGCAGGATGCCAGGATATCCTCGATTATTGAACGTCACATACGCCAGAACAAAAGGAAAAGGGGAATAGACGGCTATCGCATACAGCTTTTTTTTAATTCAGGACCTGCTGCCCGGGAACAAGCTATCCGGTTAAAAGCTGATTTTTTATCATCATTCCCGGATTATCCTGTCTATATATTATACCAATCCCCTTTTTACAAAGTGAGGATAGGTGATTTCAGAACAAAAAGTAATGCTTTAAAAGTTTTTCAGGAAATTAAAAAGAAATATCCAACTGCTTATATTGTAAAGGATATCATTAAATTCCCCAACATTGATTGATGTTTCGTCAAAAATGCTCTAATGAAATTTTATTTTCTTCGTTAGCGTCGGAATTATCCCTAATTTTGGCGGGTTATCAGATTGCATAATTTGACAAATCTATGAGTGATACATTGCAACATGAATGTGGAATTGTCCTGATCAGGCTGAAAAAAAACCTGGAGTATTACCGCATCAATTACGGATCCTGGCAATACGGATTGAATAAGTTGTATCTGCTGATGGAAAAACAACATAACCGGGGGCAGGATGGCGCCGGAGCCGTATGTTTGAAAATGGATGTGTCTCCCGGTAAGAAATATTTACACAGATATCGCTCCAACTCGGATAATTCTATCCAGGATGTGTTTGATAAAATACATAAAAAACTATCAGGGGAAGGTCATCATGCCGAATTGATACAGGATCCTGTCTGGGCAAAAGAAAACATTCCTTTTGCAGGAGAATTATACATGGGCCATCTGCGTTACGGAACATTTGGAAAAAACAATATCGAACATGTGCATCCGGTAATGCGGGAAAATAACTGGAGATCCAGAAATCTTGTCCTGGCGGGAAACTTTAACATGACCAATACCGGGGAATTGTTCCAAAGCCTGATTGATATCGGACAAACGCCAAAAGATTTCTCAGATACGGTTACCGTATTGGAGAACATGGGGCATTTCCTGGATGAGGAAAATGAAACCCTGTTTAGAAAATTTAAAAACCAGGGACATAGTAACTTTGAAATAACTCCGATGATCGAAAAGCATCTGGATGTTGCAAATATTCTCAGGAAAGCAAGTAAACGATGGGATGGAGGGTACGTAATAACCGGAATGATCGGACACGGAGATTCGTTTGTAATGAGGGATCCATGGGGTATCCGTCCTGCATTTTACTATGAAAATGAAGATATTGCTGTTAGCGCCTCAGAACGGCCTGTTATACAAACAGCACTGAACGTTCCTTATGAGGAGGTTAAAGAACTTCCTCCGGGGAAAGCATTAATTATTAAAAAAAACGGAGATACCAGCCTGAAACAGATACGGGAATCGAACCTTATCAGATCCTGTTCTTTTGAACGCATCTATTTCTCCCGTGGCAGTGATGCTGAGATTTATAATGAAAGAAAAGAACTGGGACGATTATTGGTGCCACCACTAACAAAAATACTGGATCATGACCTGGAGAATACGGTGTTTTCATATATCCCGAATACGGCCGAATCGGCATTTTACGGAATGATAAAAGGCATTGAGGATGAAATAAACAAAGAGAAAATTCATAAGATCATGACCCTGCCTACGCCGCTGGATCCACAAAAGGTAGAAAAAATTATCCAGGCCCGCCCACGGGTGGAAAAAGTTGCGGTTAAAGACATCAAACTGAGAACTTTCATTGCGCAGGATGCCGGAAGAAAGGATTTGGTAGGGCATGTATATGATGTCACCTATGGTATTATCCGGGATTTTAAGGATAACCTGGTTGTTATAGATGATTCTATTGTCCGTGGAACCACTTTAAGGGAAAGTATTATTCGTATCCTCGACCGTTTACACCCAAAACAAATTATTGTAGTCTCCTCTTCCCCTCAGTTAAGATATCCGGATTGTTACGGAATAGATATGGCGAAATTATCCGATTTTATTGCTTTTAAAGCGGCCATAGAATTGTTGAAAGAAAACAGGCAGGAAGATATCATCAACAGTGTTTACCTGAAAGCCCGGGAGCAGGATAAACTCCCCAGGGAAAAAATACCTAATTATGTAAAAGAAATTTACCATCCTTTTACCGCAGAACAGATATCGGATAAAATTGCTTTCCTGCTGAGAACTGCTGAAGTTCAGACAAAAGTAAGTGTTCTCTACCAAAGCATTGAAAATCTTCATAAAGCCTGTCCCAAGAATCTCGGAGACTGGTATTTCACGGGCAACTATCCAACCCCGGGAGGAAACAGGGTGGTAAACAAATCATTTGTTAATTATATAGAAGGACGCAACGAGCGGGCTTATTAAGGGGACTTCCTCATCAGTCTCCGGCCAAACGAAAATTCTCATCATAAGAAGCAAGATGTCTGTTTACTTTTTTGATATAAAGATCTCTCAGGGTAATCATTAATCCGGTTTCTTCCACATCCCCGAATTCATGATTAATAACTGTGCCAAAGACTTTCATGGTGGGAGACAGATTCATATACGCATTAAACAGAGGAGGAATATTTTCTCTCATTTCCCTGACAATCTGGGACAAGATTTTATAATCTTCAAGATAATTCGTTCCGGGGAATATTTTTTCCATTGCCTTTTTGTCGTATTCCGGGTGCAGTTTTTCAATGGGGACAATGAGATTTTCCCGGTCTCCAAAATAATTATCCAGAAAATATAAGATGAGATTACGGGCTTTTTTATGGAAATGCGGGTACATAGTCATTTTCCCAAAGAAATATCTTACATCCGGATTATCAATAATTACAGCACCTAATCCATCCCACAGATTGTCGAGGGCAAATATTCCTTTCCTTGCAGATTTCCCTGTACGCTGATAAGAAGGTTGTATAAAAGATCTTCCCAGTTCGACCAGAAAGGGCATATATTCTTTAATGAATTTTTCACTAAATCTAAAAAGATGGGAGGTCGCCAGTTTTGAAGGATCTGCATTCTCACGGCAGATAAAATAACGGTATCCTCCAATAATTTCTTCTTCAACCGGATCCCAGACAATTAATTGTTTATAAGGATAATCTCCCAGATCATATTCATCAATATCCAGGCTTTTACCGGTACCACCTCCGGCTTCACGGAAACTAATCTCTCTGAGACGACCCAGTTCACGCATCAGATTAGGAGAATCCAGGTAACTAAAGATGTAAACCTCATTCCCTCCGTTGTTTGTCTTTCTGATTAATTTATCACGGGTAAGCTCATTTTTTATCAGCTTTTTTGGTACTGCCGGTATTATTTCTTCCATGATATGGCAACTTTTCTATAATTACTTTTCTGCAAAGTTAATCGATTGGCTTATTAATGGTGCTCCCGATTGAATAAACGATATCTTTTACATACGCAGCCCATTCTTTTATTGAACGGGATTTATCGAAAAATGTATATGAAATCGGCTGACCTACTTTCAATAATAATTTCTTCCCGCGTTGTTTAAACATTTCATTCGGAAGATAAATCATTTCAATATTTGATTTAATCCCTAAAAGAACACGGAGGTTAGCCAGATTATAGAAAAATTTAGAATTCTTCCCTAAAAAACAGATTGGGATTATATCTCTTTTATATTTAATGGCTTTGGAAATAAAATGTTTTTGCCATTCCAGGTCAATAATTTTTCCTTTTATTTTCCTTGAACATAATCCTGCCGGAAAATAAAGAATCTGTGCATCAGATGCATATGCTTCTTCAATGGCACTTACCGCCTTCCGGCTCTGTGCTCCATGTTTGTTTATCGGGAGGAAGACGGTATCCATGTTACCTATATTTAAAAGAAGGTCATTTACAGGAAACCTGACCTCGGGAAAAATACTTCCAATAACCTTGATAAAAACCAGTCCGTCCAGCCCTCCCAAAGGATGATTGGATGCAAAAATAAAACGACCTTCTCCTGGAATATTTTCAAGTCCTTCTGTTACATAAGTAGTTCCCATGAAATCCAACGCTTTCTCCACAAGAGGAAGACCCTCCAGATGACCATATTGACTCAGAAATTTATTTAGTTCATCCTGATGGGTGATTCGTTTTAAATATCGAATGACAAAACGAGGCAGTACTTTCAGTAACCTCGGATTTTTATCTGCAATGGCCTTTTCTATATCTATGAGTGAAATCTCTTCTGACATTTTCCAAATATCATTAAAAAATAATATCAAATTTAAAAAATCATTTGATATATCAGAAGAATAAACAAGCATCCCTTTGATAAAACGTCAAAAATCCAAACGCTGAAAAGAAAAAGTTTGTCATGGACCGCCTGTGCCTGTCGTTTTAGATATTAATGACTTTCATTTTCTTTATAAGATATTTTGTACACTGTTGTGATGCCGTATAAACCACGGTATGTATAAACAGGCTTCCGGATAAACGATAAAGAGTCAAATACCTCTTCCGGAAGCAATCGCTCCGTTAAAAATTCCCGGCCATACGAAACCGGTTTCCCAATGACATCCGTATAAAAAACACCGGTCGTATCTGCAAAACGTTTTAGCTCTTCCCTGCTGTTAATTTGTTTGTACAGTATAATATTTTTATAATTATCCTTCCCTGTGGCATAATAATACCGGTTTACCATATCCTGATTCCTGATAAGGAAAACATCTTTCGGATGATTGATAATATAATCCACAAGCTTTTCATCATTATAGTCCCGGTAAATATGGTCAGGATAAATGGCATATCCGAAATTCCAAACAAGTAAAGTCATAGACAAAATAGTCAGTATCTTCAGGTTCATTCGAAGAAACACAGCAGCCACAATAATGATAAGATAAGGAAGCATCACCATAAACTCAATATTTCCGGAAGAAAAAAAGGCAAACAGAAACTGTAATCCAAAAATAAGTCCGTGAATCGTCCCAAAATATTTAGAAACAAAATCAACGTTCATCACCTTGGTTAACAGTGTATGCTGAAAAGCGGATTTCACCAACAGATAAAGGAAATAAACCATAAATAGCAAGGGAAGCAGAAATAAAATATTTTTTTTAACGAATAATAAGATATCCGTATGAATCTGGTAAAAGATTCTGATACTGTTAAGGATAATAAAAAAGAAATTTTGCCATCCAACTCCGGGTCGTGCGACCCCGTTATAATAATCATAAAAGGCAAATCTTAAAAGGTTTCCTGTTGTTACCGGTTGTTTCGAGGCAAAAGCCATCACCAGCAGATAACCCAATGGCACCATCAAGGCCGGGATGACATAAGAAATAACAGGAAGGAACGGCTTCTTTTGCCTGTAAAACACAACTCCTGCTAACAATCCCAGCCACCAGAATACCTGCACCTGATGAATCAGGCAAGCCAGTGATGCAAATAAACCACTTAAAAAAATGAAGAACAAGCGATTGGGAGACCGAAGATAACCCAGAAAAAAAAAGCTACCGGCCAGAGAGAATGTTACCGGGATAATATAGGTCTCATTCTCGGAACTATATCTCCAGACAACATAACTAAATGCTATAATCGACAAATACAGGATACGGTCTCTGTGACTTGTCCGGAGTCTCTTCATGATCCCGTTCATAACAATCAGGCTGATCACCGAAAAAAGAGCATTTACCATTTTACCGGCAGACAATACGTCAACAGATGGAAAAACAGTCCGCACGGGATAAAGAAGAACATACAGCAAAGCATTATACAGGAGATGATGCGGGGTAAAGAGATGCTCTCCGTATTTTACGGCGGCAGCATAATTGTAAGCATCAAGGGAGGAGTTACAGGTAGGAAACAATACATAAAGAGCCAGAAAAAACAGCATATAAAAGAAAACTCCCTGTTTTCTGAACAAGCTGTAACCGGACTCCGATACACTCATTTGCCTTATAATTGGATCAAAAAACACCCTCAAGTTAGTTTTTTTATGGGGCTGTTCCAATTATATTTACGCTATTCTATTCTCAGGCGGTCTTATGATTTGTCTCAAAGCATGCCCAGCATTAACTGGGCTTCTTCCGACATCATGTTTGTATCCCAGGGGGGATCGAATGTGAGTACAAGATCCATGTCTTTTACGCCCGGGACATTCCGTATCCGTTGATCCACCTCATTCAGAATCTGGTCGGCAATGGGACAATTGGGCGCTGTCAGTGTCATTTTAAGCATTACCGTACCATCTTCCCGGACATCTATTTCATAAATCAAACCAAGATCATAGATGTTTACCGCCGGGATTTCCGGGTCATAGATATTTTTTAATTCAATAACAATTTTCCCTTCCAGTACAAAGGTGTCTATTTTCTCATCCATGGTTATTTCTCCTTTTGCTGTTTGGTATAATAAGCCAGGGCATACATACGTATCTGACGAATCATAGCCAGCAGTCCGTTGGCCCGTGTCGGGGACAGGTTCTCTTTTAAACCGATATCATCCAGAAAATACAATTCGGCATTCTTTATTTCCTCAGGCGTATGTTCGGAGAATACCCGTACCAGAAGGGCCACAATCCCTTTGGTAATGATAGCATCGCTATCGGCTGTAATAATCATCTGATCCCCCTCCATTTCTGCATGCAGCCAAACCCTGGAGGTACAACCATCTATCAAATACCGATCTGTTTTGTATTTGGGATCGATCACAGGCAATTCTTTCGCCAATTCGATCAAATAATTGTATTTATCCATCCAATCGTCGTAAACGCTGAATTCCCCGACAATTTCTTTTTGTATTTCTTCGATACTCATTTTCCTATAAATTAAAGATTATCCAAGCATTTCAATGACCTTCAACAGTCCGTTATAAAGAACGTCTATCTCTTCTTTTGTATTATAAAAAGTAAAAGAAGCCCTTACCGTTCCGGTGATACCGAATTTTTCAGTGATAGGTTCGGCACAATGATGGCCGGTACGTACCGCTATTCCGAGTTTATCAAGGATCATTCCGGTATCATAGGCATGGATATCTCCAATCAAAAAAGAGATAATCCCTGTTTTATGTTCAGAGGTCCCGTAAATCTTTAATCCCTGGATACTGCTTAATTTTTCCGTTGCATAATCCAACAGCTCATTTTCGTAAGAAATTATATCATTCATCCCTATTTTCTGAATGTACTCGAGCGCTTTACCCAGGCCAATGGCTCCGATATAATTCATGGTCCCGGCCTCGAATTTTAAAGGCAGTTCCATATAGGTTGTTTTTTCAAATGTTACTTTTTTGATCATGTCACCACCGCCCTGATAAGGAGGCATTTCGTTGAGCCATTTCTCTTTACCGTATAGTACGCCGATGCCTGTCGGACCGTAGATTTTGTGCCCCGAGAAGACATAAAAATCACAATCCAGTACCTGCACATCCACCTTTTCATGCTGGATGCCCTGTGCTCCATCCACCAGAACAGGAATATTATGCGTATGCGCTATGACAACAATTTCTTTTAGGGGATTGATGGTGCCTAACACATTGGACACATGAGTCACCGCTACCAGTTTCGTTTTTTCAGAAATCAACGACTCCATTTTATCCAGCATCAGGTCTCCCTTGTCGTCCACAGGAAGTACTTTTAACCGGGCTCCCTTGCGTTCACACAGCATCTGCCATGGAACAATATTGGCATGATGTTCCATCTCGGACACTATAATTTCATCGCCGGCATGTACATATTTTTCTCCGAAAGAAAAAGCAACCGCATTGATGGAGCTGGTGGTTCCTTGTGTGAAAATAATTTCATGGGAATGTTTCGCATGAATAAAATCCTTTACGGTCTCACGTGCTGCTTCATAGTTTTCTGTGGTTACCGTACTCAGGTGATGAACCCCCCGGTGGACATTGCCGTTTTCGTGGTTATACAATCGTTTAATTGCCTCGAGTACAACACTTGGTTTTTGGGTAGTAGCTCCATTATCCAGGTAAACAAGAGGCTTTCCATATACTTTTTCCTCAAGTATGGGAAAATCGTTGCGAATTTTTCTTACATCTAACATATAACAGGTTTTTTAGTTCTCATAATCAACCAGACAGGTATGACACCGGGGAAGTTCCCCCCGCAATCTTTTATCCACCAGCTCACGGATCCGGTCTTGCAGCGGCTCAATTTTGATCTCTCTGATCACTTCGTGCGCAAAAGCATACATTAAAAGTAACCGGGCCTCATTCTCAGGGATACCACGCGAACGCAAATAAAACATAGCTTCTTCATCCAACTGTCCTATCGTCGCGCCATGAGTGCATTTCACATCATCGGCATAGATTTCCAGTTGTGGTTTTATATTCATCTTTGCATTGTCGGTGAGCAGGATATTTTTATTCACCTGATATGCCTCGGTTTTCTGGGCATGGGGACGGACCAGTATTTTTCCTTCAAAGGCGCCCGTAGCCTCATCGTCAAGTACTCCTTTGTATAACTGGTTACTAAAACAGTGCGGAACAACATGATCAATGAACACCGAATTGTCCACATGTTGATTTCTGTCCATCAGAAATAACCCAAAAGCATGGTTTTCTGCGCCTTCTCCCTGCAGACGCACATTCATATTATTCCGTATCATCCCTCCATGCAAGGATACGGTATTGGTCCAAACCCTGCTGTTTTTTTCCTGACTAATAAACAGATGTGAGATATCTGACATAGAATTATGTTCATTTTGCAACTTGGTCATCTGCAATGAACTATTCTCTTCCATGTAGATTTCCGTCAGGGCATTAGACAAAAAATTCTTTTCAGACAATGCGTGATCACAGATCAACAGACTGGCTTGTGCATTTTTCCCAATGATTACCAGACTCCTGTGTTGAACCATAATATCCTGATCACTTTTGATGAGATTGACCACCTGCACGGGTTTGTCCATCACAACGTCCTCAGGGACATACAAGAAAAAACCGTCTGAAGCAAAAGCTCTGTTCAGCGCTACCAGACCATCCATGCTTTCTTGGCTGTATTGGTCCAGATAAGGTTTCATCAATTCGGGAACCTGCCGGAGAGCCTGTCTGAACCCTCCTGCCAACACACCACCGGGAAGTTCCGTCAGGGTCTTCTGTTTTTCAAAAAAGAAGCCATTAAGCACCGTGAAAAAATGTGTATTCAGTGAAAGAATATCGCACCGGAATATTTCTTCGAGTCTGAAATCACGATGATAGGGGGTCAGCAAAGGCTCATACTTTTTCCCCATTACCTTACGTATATCCGTGTATTTATAATTTTCGTCTTTTCTACCCGGAATACCTATCTTCATAAATTGTTCCGTGGCTCTTCTACGGATGGGATCCAGTAAAGGATCTACCTTATCCCCCCGTGCCAAGGATTCAAAGCGTTTCAGTATCCTGATATCAGGATTTGCGGGCAATACCTTTTCTACCAACATCATAGCAACTTGTTCAAACTGTTTTCATAATCTTCTCTCAACCAGTCATATCCTTTTTCTTCCAGAACCAATGCCAGGTCTTTTCCACCAGATTTTATAATTTTCCCTTTATAAAGAACATGTACAAAATCCGGTACGATATAATTCAGCAGACGCTGGTAATGGGTAATAACAATGGTAGCATTATCCGGTCGTTTCAGCGCATTGACTCCCTGTGCCACAACGCGCAAAGCATCAATATCCAAACCGGAGTCCGTTTCATCAAGAATGGCCAGACGCGGCTCCAGTATGGCCATCTGAAAAATCTCGTTTTTCTTTTTTTCACCACCGGAGAATCCCTCATTTACCGAACGGGTGGTAAGGCCTGAGTCAATACCTACAAGTTTTTTCTTTTCCCGCATCATCTTTAGGAAATCGGACGGTGACATCGGCTGCTCTCTCCGATATTTCCGTTGTTCATTGACGGCTGCCCGAAGAAAATTAACCATACTCACCCCCGGGATTTCCACCGGATACTGAAAACTCAGAAAAATTCCTTTCAGGGCCCGTTCCTCCGGAGTCAGTAGTGTCAGATCTTCTCCGAAATAAAGGATCTTTCCTTCCGTGATCTCAACATAATCCCTTCCAACGATTGTCGATGCCAGGGTACTTTTCCCCGACCCATTTGGCCCCATAATGGCATGCACTTCTCCGGGATTTACTTTCAGATCAATCCCCTTCAATATTTCCTTCCCTTCTATTTTTCCATGTAAATCTTTTATCTCTAACATATAAGTAAGTTTTAAAATCTATAACATTTTTTATCCCACGCTTCCTTCCAGACTAATTTGGAGGAGTTTCTGCGCTTCTACAGCAAATTCCATCGGAAGTTTATTCAATACTTCACGGGCATAACCGTTTACAATCATACCAATGGCATCTTCTGTAGATATTCCACGCTGGTTACAATAGAAAATCTGATCTTCGCCGATCTTGGAAGTAGTTGCTTCATGTTCCACGACGGCTGTCTTATTGTCCGCGTCCAGATAAGGAAACGTATGAGCCCCACACTGGTCCCCAATCAACAGGGAATCACACTGGGAATAGTTCCGTGCATGTTCTGCTACCTTGACGACTTTAACAAGCCCCCGGTAACTGTTATTGCTGAAGCCGGCGGATATTCCCTTGGAGACAATCGTGCTTTTTGTGTTTTTACCGATGTGTATCATCTTGGTTCCGGTATCTGCCTGCTGGTAATTGTTGGTTACTGCGACGGAATAAAATTCGGCTGTGGAGTGATCCCCTTTCAGAATGGTACTCGGATATTTCCAGGTTATAGCAGAGCCTGTTTCCACCTGAGTCCAGGAGATTTTAGAGTAACTCCCTTTGCATACTCCCCTTTTTGTCACAAAGTTAAATATCCCTCCTTTGCCTTTTTTATCTCCCGGGTACCAGTTTTGTACCGTAGAATATTTTACCTCCGCATTATCCATAGCAATAATCTCCACAATGGCGGCATGAAGCTGATTTTCATCCCGCATGGGAGCAGTACATCCCTCCAGATAACTAACGTAACTGTCCTCATTCGCTATGATCAACGTTCGCTCAAATTGCCCGGTATTCGCTGCATTGATCCGGAAATAAGTGGATAGTTCCATTGGACAACGGACCCCTTTGGGAATATAACAGAAAGAACCATCTCCGAATACAGCCGAGTTAAGCGCTGCAAAATAATTATCCGTGTATGGGACCACGCTTCCTATGTATTTTCGCACCAAGTCAGGATAGTTACGAATAGCATCGCTCATCGAACAAAAAATGATTCCCTGTTCGGCCAGTGTTTCCTGAAAAGTAGTCTTTACCGAGGCGCTATCCATCACCGCATCAACGGCTACTCCGACTAATTTTTTTTGCTCTTCCAACGGGATGCCCAACTTCTCAAAGGTACTGAGCAGTTCGGGATCTATCTCCTCCATATTTCCCTGAGTTTTTTTCCGGGTAGGCACAGAATAATAGATTATATCCTGATAATCAATTTCCGGTATTTTCAGATGTGCCCAATGGGGCATTTCCATATTTTGCCATTGCCGGAAAGCTTTCAAACGAAAATCCAACATAAAGTCAGGTTCCTTTTTTCTTTTCCATATCTCCCGCACAACATGCTCGTCCAATCCTTTAGGAAATGGCTCAGCCCCAATATCCGTTACAAATCCATATTTGTAATCATTCTCTGTGATATTCTGTATTATCTTATTCTGTTTTTTCTCCATATCCTATCCAGCTTAAAGAAATAAATTATCCGATGCTCCCTTCCAGACTAATCTGCAAGAGCTTACGAGCCTCAAGGGCAAATTCCATTGGCAGCTTCTCCAGCACGTCCTGCGCATATCCTGTAACAATCATCTCAATGGCATCTGCTGAAGAGATCCCACGCTGATTGAAATAAAAGATCTGATCTTCCCCTATTTTCGAAGTAGTTGCTTCATGTTCAACGATGGCTGAGTTATTGCCCACCTCAATATAGGGAAAAGTATCTGCATCACACCGGGATCCTATAAGTAGCGAATCACATTGCGAAAAATTTCTTGCATTTTCTGCCCCTTCTGACACTTTAACCAATCCCCGATAACTATTACTGCCATATCCGGCAGATATCCCTTTGGAAACAATTGTACTGCTCGTGTTTTTTCCAATATGTATCATTTTGCTTCCAGTATCCGCTTGTTGATAATTATTGGTCACCGCCACTGAATAAAATTCTGAACTGGTATGATCTCCTTTTAATATTGTACTCGGATATTCCCAGGATATAGCCGACCCATTCGAGATGAGTACCCACAATATCTTAGAGTGATTTCCTTTACATATCCCCCGCTTATTGGCAAAATTAAAGACCCCTCCTCTCCCTTCTTTATTACCAGGGTACCAATTCTGTATCCCGGAGAATTTTATTTCTGCATTTTCCAGAGCAACCAGCTCAACAAGACCGGCATGTAACTGAATCTTATCCCGTATCGGGGCAGTACATCCTTCCAAATAGCTCACATAACTGTCTTCATCAGCAATAATCAATGATCGTTCGAATTGACCCACTCCGGCAGCATTGAGTCTGATATAGGAAGAAAGTTCCATGGGACAATGTACTCCTTTCGGGATATAGCAAAAAGAACCCCCGCTAAAAACAGCAGCATTGAGTGCAGCATAATAATTGTCAGTATAAGGAATTACAGTCCCCATGTATTTCCTGATAAGATCCGGATACTTACGTATGGCTTCATCCATCGGACAAAAAATAATTCCGAGTTCAGCCAGTATATCCTGAAAAGTGGTCTTTACCGAAACACTATCCATGATGGCATCTACAGCCACACCAGTCAGATGTTTTTGTTCTTCCAGCGGGATGCCAAGTCTCTCATAAGTATTAAGTATTTCCGGATCTACTTCCTCCAGACGCTCATAAGCAGGTTTTTGCTTAGGGGCTGAATAATAGATAATATTCTGAAAATCAATATCAGGTATCTGCAGGTGGGCCCAACGGGGTTTCACCATTTTCAACCAATGTCTGAAAGCCTTTAAACGATATTTTAATATAAAATCAGGTTCTTCATTCTTCCCGGATATTCCTCTGACAATCTCCTCATTCAGTCCTCTGGGCAACTGATCAGTCTCTATATTGGTTACAAACCCATACTTGTATTCATTCTCCGTTACCTCTTTTAATAATATTTTATCCTGATCTTTTTCCATATCTTTGTATCGTAAAAACAAGAATCTTATTTTTACTTAATCTAATTAAGAGCGCAAAGATAAATATTTTTCAACTATCTTAATCATATTTTTGTCATAAATAAACCCGAAACAGGAAATCAAAATGTTTTCTACAACCAATAAAGGAACGGATATTTCTGAATATGGTGAATTCGGATTAATTTCACATTTGACCCGGTCATTTTCATTAAAGAACGCCGAAACAAAAACAGGGATCGGGGACGATGCAGCCGTTATCTCTCCCCGTAATCGGCAAATGGTAATCACCACCGATTTGTTAATGGAAGGAGTTCATTTTGATCTAATGTATACCCCCCTTAAACACTTGGGGTACAAAGCAGTGGTTGTTAATCTCTCGGACGTTTATGCCATGAATGCCGAACCCCGGCAGATTACGGTTTCCATAGGGATTTCCGGCAAATTCAAAGTAGAACACCTCGAATCGTTATATGAAGGGATCCGTCTTGCCTGTGAACGATATGGGGTGGATTTGGTAGGGGGGGACACAACTTCTTCCTATACCGGGATGGTTATCAGTATTACTGCTATCGGAAGAGCTTCAAAAGAGGAACTAACATATCGCGGTGGGTCAGGGAAGCATGATGTAATCTGTGTATCCGGAGACCTGGGGGGGGCTTATATGGGGCTTCAGATACTCAAACGGGAAAATAAACTATTTCAGGAAGATGTCTCTTTTGAGCCTGATCTTTCAAAATATGAATATATTGTTGGACGACAATTAAAGCCGGAAGCCCGGCGTGATATCATTCGTTTTTTCAGGGAAAAGCAAATACGGCCTACTTCGATGATTGATATTTCAGACGGTCTCTCCTCCGATTTGTTACATTTGTGTCATCATTCGGAAACGGGATGTCGCATTTATCAGGATAAGATACCCATCGTTCAGGAAACATACACAACGGCCGAAGAGATGCAGTTAGAACCATTCATTGCTGCCTTAAACGGAGGAGAAGATTATGAATTGTTATTTACACTGCCGGCAACAGATTTTGAAAAAATTGGAAAAACTACCATGATCCATCCCATAGGTTTTATGACAGATATTTCCGAAGGTTTCTATTTGGTTACAAATGCCGGTGAAGAGATTGATTTGAAAGCACAGGGGTGGAATTCCTTTCCGGAACAAGAAAAAAAAGAATAATATCGTCAATGTTTGAAATCCAAAGCAGGATCGAAGTATTAAGATAGAGCTAAACTGTCAACCATATGATAACAGGGGGTATATAATTACACGCTGCTGCGAATAATCCCGCGGTTTGAGTTTTTAATAAAAGTAAGTATCTCATCCCGTTCTGTCGAAGGTTGGTAATCTTGTTCGATAACCTCCAGTGCCTGGGATACTGTCAGACCTTTCAGAAAGATAGTACGATAGATGTCCAGGATTTCATTAATTTTCTCATTGGAAAAACCCCGGCGACGAAGACCCACTGAATTCACGCCCATATAACTGAGCGGTTCACGATCGGCTTTAACATAAGGAGGCACATCTTTTCTCACTTTTGCACCTCCTCCCACAATCACATGAACCCCTATATGTACAAATTGATGGACCAGGGTGGCCCCGGAGAGAATAGCCCAATCATGTACTTTCACCTCTCCTGCCAGAGTAGTATTATTTACAAGAATGCAATGGTTTCCTATATCACAGTCGTGAGCGATGTGGACATAGGCCATTAACAGGGTATGGTTCCCTACTACTGTTTTCCAGGCAGCTTTTGTTCCCCTGTTTATGGTAACAAATTCACGAACAGTGGTATCATCTCCGATTTCTACCGTCGTTTTTTCTCCTTCAAACTTCATATCCTGAGGGATGGCCCCAATAACTGCTCCGGGAAAAACACGACAGTTCTTGCCGATACGTGTCCCTTCCATAATGGTAACACTTGGACCTATCCAGGTACTATTTCCAATTTGTACATCATCGGCAATCGAACTAAAAGGTCCGATGGAAACATTTTTACCGATTAAAGCATGGGGGTGAATATCTGCCAGTTTATGAATCATTCTTCTTGTTTTGATATATTTGGGCTGTCATTTCTCCTTCCACAATCAACTTATTTCCCACGAATGCTTGTCCAAACACACTTACAATCCCATGCCTCATGGGGCTTGTCAAAACCAGTTTTGCAATAAGGGTATCCCCGGGAATTACTTTATTTTTAAATTTAACTTTATCAATTCTCAAAAAATAAGTAGAGTAATTTTCCGGATTGGGAACTGACTGAAGTACCAGCATGCCTCCCACCTGAGCCATGAACTCAATTTGCAGTACCCCGGGCATCAATGGTTCTTCCGGAAAATGCCCCTGAAAAAACAACTCATCATATGTAAGATTTTTTAAACCAATCACACTTTCTTTATCTAGATGAAGTATTTTATCCACCAGAAGAAAAGGATATCTGTGAGGTAATTTGGTACGTATTTCCATTATATCCATAACCGGTGGCACATTGGGGTTATAAACAGGAATATCCTTTTGCGCTTTTTCTTTTTTGATTGTCCGACGTATCATTCTCGCAAATTCAGCATTTGCCGTATGTCCGGGTCGTGTGGCCACGATCTTTCCTTTCAGGGGTTTTCCCACCAATGCAATATCGCCCATCAGGTCAAGCAGTTTATGACGGGCCGGTTCATTTGGAAAATGAAGGTCAATATTATTTAGAACTCCTTCCGAGTTGGCTTTAATATGAGGTTTGTGAAATATATCCGCTATCCGGTCAATTTCAGCTTGTTCTACCTTTCTGTCCAGAATCACAATGGCATTATCCAGATTCCCTCCCTTGATTTTGTTTTGCCTGGCCAGTCCTTCCAACTCGTGAAAAAACACAAAAGTCCGTGACATGGCAATATCCTTCTCAAAATCTTTCCGATGATTTAATATAGCATACTGGTTCCCGAGGACCCTTGAGTTATAATCTATTAAAACATTGATGCTCAAATGATCATCCGGGTAGATCATCAAATCCACACCCTGTTCTTCATCGGAATAAGCGATTTTCTCCTTTACGACAAAATAATCCTTTTCTTCCTCTAACTCAATAACTCCGGCTTTTTTGATCGCTTCAACATATTTCAGTGAGCTCCCATCCATTATAGGAGCTTCGGGCCCGTCTAACTCAATCAGGGCATTGTCTATGTTCATCCCGTTCAGTGCTGCCAGTACATGTTCAATAGTAGCTACCCGGGCATTGTTTTGCTCGAGAGTTGTCCCTCTGACTGTTTCTGCCACATGCTCAGCCAGGGCTTTAATGGATGGCTCACCGGGAAGGTCTTTTCTTATGAAAACGTATCCATAATTGGCCGGGGCTGGTTTAAAGGTTAACGTCACATGTATTCCGCTATGCAATCCATTTCCGGAAAGGGAAACCTCACTTTTTAATGTTTTTTGTAATTCCACCATAGATCATTTGTCTTTAATTACTAAATCGGGCGCAAGATACAAAAATTCAAAAAAACAAAATTCTCGTGCTTCAATTTCCTGTAATATAATGATTTCCAGACCGTACACAATGAACAAGCGGTTCTTGTTATTGTGATTTATTTTCCAGTTTTCTTTCCAATTCATCCAGTCGCCTTACCAGTTCAGGAAGTTTTTTAAAATAAATAAAAGACCTCTGGTAATCCAGTTTTGGCATTGCCGGAATTCCTTCGATGATAAGATTTTCTTTTTTCACCGAAGAAGGCACGCCGGTTTTTGCTGCGATCTTCACCCCGTCAGCTATCCTGAGATGTCCGCTAATCCCCACCTGTCCTCCAAACATACAATCTTTCCCAACCTTTGTAGAACCGGCGATTCCTGTCTGGGCGGCTATAACCGTATGCTCACCTACCTCCACATTATGGCCGATTTGTATCAGGTTATCTAATTTAACACCCCTTTTAATGAGTGTACGACCCATCGTCGCTCTGTCAATGGTAACGTTGGCCCCGATTTCCACATCATCCTCCAGCTCTACGATTCCGATCTGCGGAATTTTTTCATATTCATTTCCCGTGGTAGGAGCAAAACCAAAGCCATCCGATCCAATAACACTTCCTGCATGAAGAATACAATGATTGCCAATGACACATTCCGGATAAATCTTAACCCCCGGATAAAGAACAGAACCTTCACCTATACGGACATCATCTCCTACATACACATGAGGATAAATGCGTACATTTTTCCCAATATTCACATTTTTCCCCACATAAGCAAAAGGACCAATATATACATCTTCCCCGGTATGAACCCCATCTTCAAGATAGGCCAGTGTATGAATTTCTGCAGGTACCACTTTATTTTGTTCAACCAATGTAAGTAATTTGGCCAGTGATTCATAAGCATTATCTACATGGATCAGCGCAGGGATTACCGGCTTATCAGGGACAAAATCACGATTTACCAGAATCGCCGTAGCCTGAGTGGTATATACATATTTTGTATATGCCGGATTTGATAAAAAAGTAAGTTCCCCGCGTTTGGCTTCTTCTATTTTTCCAAAACCATGTAACATCTGATCTCCGTCTCCAACTACTTCCCCCTTCAAAAGATCTGCAATCATTTGAACCGTATATTCCATTATTAATTTAAGTTAAATTTAAACATTCTTTGTATATTCCTTAGGATAACATAATATGTGTTTCTGAACAATTTTTGAAATAACATTCTGGTTCATTATCTCAGAAACTTCGGTAATATCTTTTATCATTTCGTCTTTCCGTAAAATCTTTATCTGATGATCTTCCGGAGAATATGCAAAATTGCTAATCGTATTTGTAAAAACAAAATAGGATACGCCGAGTTCATCAAATCCTGTATCTCTCCTCATCCTTTTCCTGATATTCTCAACCTTTTCTTTTGAAAACGGATGGTTTCGTATCTCAATATGTAAAAGCTTCCGGTTAATCAACTGTTTGCAAAGCCGTGAGAGTACCGGATCCTCCGCTTCAGACCAAACTTTTGCTGAAGTGATGATATCGTTATCATCCAATAAGGCAAAACGATCAAGTAATTCTTTCCTGCCTTTTGCAGTCAGGGTATCCACGGTTTTAACAGAATATAAGGAATAAAGAAAATAATGCAGTGCCGGCGTGACAAAAAGAGCTACGCCTGCCCGTGCCAATTGGGATGCCCTGGTTAATATTTTCAGTAATAATTGTTCGGCTGATACGACCGTTTTATGGAAATATACCTGCCAGTACATTAAGCGCCGGGCCAATACAAATTTTTCTATAGAATAAATTCCCTTTTCTTCCACTACCAGCTCATCATTCCGCACATTCAACATTTTGATGATCCGTTCCAACCCGATAACCCCCTCCGAGACCCCTGTAAAATAACTGTCCCGCTGCAAATAATCCAGTCTGTCCATATCCAGCTGCCCCGATACCAATTGATTGAGAAACTTTTTTTTGTACTTCCCCTGAAATATATGTATCGCCTCTCCCAACAGACCCCCTAATTCTTCATTCAACTGCTGCATAAAAAGAATCGATAGCTGCTCATGAGATAACTCATTGATGATCGTTTCTTCAAGTGCATGAGAAAACGGACCATGCCCGATGTCATGCAATAAAATAGCTGCCGTAACCGAAAAGGCCTCCTCTTCAGTAATATCAATTTCTCTGCTGCGTATAGATTGAATCGCCTGCGTCATCAGATAAGCTGCACCCAGACTATGCTGGAACCTTGTATGATTAGCCCCCGGATAAACCAGATAGGTTAATCCAAGTTGTCTGATCCTGCGTAACCTCTGAAAATAGGGATGCTCCAATAAATCAAACAACACCGGATTCTCTACCGGAATAAACCCATATACCGGATCATTAATAATTTTTCTTTTTTTGGTGTAAAAGTTATCAGCCATTTAAAGTCCTTTTTTACAAAGATTATACCAACAGTCAATCGCCTTTCCTTCGCCTCCGCAAATTAGGATTTTTTCTCTATTCCCTGAAAGAAAATGTTTTATTTGTTTTTTTTATATAAAAGGTTTACATTTGCACCCGAAATGGGGGGATAATTTGCAGGGGACAATGTCCCCTGTTTTATTAGATTAGAATGACATGATAAAAAAAGAAAATATAATACTTATCCTGGAAAAATATCCGGGAGGAGATGATTTTTTTCTGGTAGATGTACATGTATCACGATCGAACAAGATTTTCGTATTTGTTGACCGCAGGGAAGGGATATCTATTGATGAGTGTGCCAAACTTTCAAAATTTATAGAACATCATCTGGACAAAGAAAAAGAAGATTTTGAACTGATGGTTTCTTCTCCAGGCCTGGAGTCTCCTTTTATGGTTATGGAGCAGTACAAAAAAAATATCGGGGGGAAAATCAAGATTCAACTGATGAGTGGAGAAACACATCAGGGAGAACTCGTATATGTGGAAAAAGAGGAAATTACATTGAGAGAACAGGGAAAAACAAAGAAAAAACAAAAAAGGGGAAACATCCCCGTAAAAACAATACAATACCCCATGGGGGAGATTAAAACAGCAAAACTTAGTATTGAACCTAAAAATCCAAAATGAAAATCTATTACAGTTCTACATTGCACACCACTATTGGAAATGCTCATTTCAAAGTTTTTCACCGTAGCGAAGGCTACGCTTTCAAAACTTTTCATTGCGCTTCCCAATATTAACGCACACTGTAAAACTTCATGACGATTCCATTTTAGATATTTAGGTTGAATTTAAATAACATTGGGAGGGAAAAAAATCATGGACAATGTAAACCTGTCTGACACCTTTTCGGAATTTAAGGAATTAAAAAATATTGATCGTGCTACCATGATGAGTGTGCTGGAGGATGTATTCAAAAGTATGCTTAAGAAAAGGTATGATACCGACGAAAATTTTGATATTATTATCAATATCGACAAAGGGGATTTTGAAATCTGGAGAAACCGTGAAGTAGTTGAAGATGATGAGCTGGAAGACCCGGCTTTTCAGATCCCGCTTTCCGAAGCCAAAAAAATCGACGAAGATTACGAGGTAGGTGAAGAAGTAACCGACGAAGTTAAACTAAAAGATTTCGGAAGACGTGCCATTTTATCGTTGAGGCAAAACCTCACATCACGTATCATGGAGCTGGAGAAAAACAATATATTTAACAAATACAAGGACCGTGTTGGCGAGATTGTTATCGGAGAAGTGTACCAGATATGGAAAAGGGAAACACTCATCCTCGATGATGAGGGAAATGAGTTGATTTTACCCAAGAGTGAACAAATACCTTCAGATTTTTTCCGCAAAGGAGATACAATCCGTGCCGTAGTAATCAAAGTAGAAATGAGAAACAACAATCCCCTGATTATTCTCTCACGCACATCGCCTGTTTTCCTGGAACGTCTCTTTGAACTTGAAGTACCTGAGATCTTTGACGGACTGATTACCATCAAAAAGATTGTTCGGATTCCCGGAGAAAGAGCCAAGGTAGCTGTCGAGTCTTATGATGAACGTATTGATCCCGTGGGGGCATGTGTTGGCATGAAAGGTTCCCGTATCCATGGCATTGTCCGTGAATTGAAAAACGAGAATATCGACGTAATCAACTATACTACAAATACCCAGTTGTTCATTCAGCGTGCACTTAGCCCGGCCAAAATCAGTTCGATAAAACTGATTGAAGCAGAGAAAAAAGCAGAAGTTTACCTAAAACCCAGTGAAGTATCCCTGGCCATTGGTAAAGGAGGTCTTAACATCCGCCTGGCCAGCCAGCTTACCGGATATGAAATTGAGGTTTACCGTGAATCCGGCGAAGAGGATGAAGATGTCAGCCTGGAAGAATTTGCTGATGAAATCGAAAACTGGATATTGGATGAGCTGAAAGCCATAGGATGTGATACGGCTAAGAGTGTGATCGAGCTCTCAGATGAAGAATTGGTAAAAAGAACCGATCTTGAAGAAGAAACCATTAAAGAAGTGAAAAAGATTTTAAAAGCGGAATTTGAATAAAAAGAAAATAAATGTTTTATGTTAATAGATAACTTCTATTTTTGCAAATGATTAATACGGGCTGAATATCTATGGGAGAAGAAAAAAAAATACGGCTGAGCAAAGCAGCAAGAGAATTTAATGTGGGTATTTCTACCATTATCGAATTCCTGCACAAAAAAGGCTATGATTTGGATTTAAACCCCAACTCAAAAATCTCAAGTGAGATATATGCCCTCCTGGCTAATGAATACAGCTCTGAGGTTAAAGTAAAAAAAGAATCCGAAAAACTAAAATTCCAAGCAAAAGAACACAAAGAGTCTGTCACACTTAGTGATGTAACTGAAAAAAAAGGAAATAAAGAAGGCAGTGAAGAAAAAGAGCTGATTATAAAAGACCACAGCATCGAGAGTACTTTCAAAACACCTTCAGAAGTAAAGATTACAACGGAAGCTGCACATAAAGTCAAAGTTGTCGGCAAAATCAGTCTTGAAGAAGGAAAAAAAGAAGAAACTGCTGTAATCCGGAAAGAAAAAAAGACTATCGAACCCGATCTTGAAGCAAAAAAAGCCAAAGATATCCGGAAAGAAACGCCGGAAAAAACAAAGACAGAGGAAAAAGAAACCGAAGAGACTGTTTCTGTAAAAGAAGAAAAAAAAGAAAAAGCCAAATCCGTGGAAGTTGTTTCCGGAAAACCGGTTAAGAAGGAAGAAATTAAAGCCGGAGATTCGAAAAAATTTTATAAATCAAAAATTGAACATCTGACAGGGCCAACAGTGGTCGGGAAAATTGAGCTTCCTGTGAAAGAGCCCAAAAAGAAACCGGTTGCATCTTCTAAAGCACCTGTTTCCAATAAGAAAAAACGAAAAAGAATACATAAAGGCAAAGAAAAAGTTAACCTGTCCAATAGCAAAGGAAAGAAAAACGAAAAGAAAGGCACCCGAAAATCAAGATATCCCCAGCATGAAGTAAATGAAGAGGATGTTCAGAAACAAATTAAAGAAACACTGGCACGTTTGACATCCAAAACGAAATCAAAGGCTTCTAAATACCGTCGTGAGAAGCGTTCAGCTATTATTCATAAGCAAGAGGAAGAAATTAAAAAACTTGCAGAAGAAAAGAAAAAACTGAAGGTAACTGAGTTTGTATCGGTAAATGAGCTGGCCAATATGATGGACGTGCCTGCCACTGACGTCATATCAACGTGTTTGAATCTGGGACTGATCGTTTCCATCAACCAACGGCTGGATGCTGAAACTATGTCCCTGGTAGCCGACGAATTTGGCTATGAAATTGAATTTGTCAGCGCAAACATTCTGGATAACATTAAAGAAACAATAGACCGTGAAAAAGACCTGCTGCCCAGACCTCCGATCGTCACAGTTATGGGACATGTTGACCACGGTAAAACAAAATTACTTGATTATATCCGTAAAGCGAATGTGATTGCCGGTGAAGCAGGGGGGATCACCCAGCATATCGGGGCCTATGCGGTAACGCTTACTACCAACCAGCAGATTACTTTCCTCGATACACCCGGACATGAAGCATTTACTGCCATGCGTGCCAGGGGAGCACAAATTACAGATATTGCCGTTATTGTCATTGCTGCAGATGATGGCATCAAACCCCAGACGGTAGAAGCTATCAATCACTCCCAGGCAGCCGGCGTCCCCATCGTATTTGCCATTAACAAAATCGATAAACCTACGGCCAACCAAGAGAAAATAAAGGAGGAACTTGCCAATATGAATATCCTGGTTGAAGACTGGGGAGGAAAATACCAAAGCCAGGATATTTCAGCCAAAGAAGGGACAAATATTGATGAGCTACTTGAGAAAATCTTGCTGGAAGCAGAGATGCTAAACCTTAGAGCCAACCCTGATAAACCGGCTATCGGAACAGTGGTTGAGTCATCCCTGGACAAAGGAAAAGGTTACGTTGCTACCATATTGGTTAGTGAAGGTACCGTAAAATACGGAGATGTAATACTCGCCGGGAGCTATTTCGGACATGTGAAAGCAATGTATAATGAAAGAGGAAAAAAAATGGAAAGTGCAGGACCTTCCATGCCTGCACTTATTCTCGGTTTAAACGGTGCTCCGCAGGCCGGAGATAAATTCAATGTATTGGATAATGATAAAGAAGCCAAAGATATAGCCCAAAAACGAAGCCAGCTTCAAAGAGAACAAGGGATACGTACACAAAAACATATCACCCTGGATGAGATTGGACGAAGAATTGCCATCGGAAGCTTTCAGGAACTGAATATTGTCATTAAAGGAGATGTGGACGGTTCAGTCGAAGCACTCTCTGATGCTTTGATCAAATTATCTACAGAAGAAATACAGATTAATATTATTCACAAAGCTGTCGGACAAATAACCGAATCGGATATTCTCCTGGCTGCCGCATCCAATGCCATCGTCATCGGATTTCAGGTCAGACCTTCTGCTAATGCACGGAAACTGGCCGAAAAAGAAGAAATTGATATCCGCCTTTATTCAATCATCTATGATGCTATCGAAGAAATCAAATCGGCCATGGAAGGTATGCTGATTCCGGAAATGAAAGAAGAGATCTCCGGAACACTCGAAATAAAAGAAGCTTTCAAGGTCTCCAAAGTAGGCACCATTGCCGGATGTATTGTTACTGAAGGAAAGATCTTCAAGAAATCCAAAGTGCGCGTGATACGTGACGGGATTGTTATCTATACCGGAGAACTGGCATCCCTGAAAAGATATAAGGAAGATGTGAAAGAAGCGGTTAATGGTCAGGAATGCGGACTAAATATTCAAAACTTTAATGATATCAAAGTGGGCGATATCATCGAAGCCTTTGAAGAAATAGAAGTTAAAAAAACCTTATAATCAGACGTTTATCATCTTTTTATATGCTTCAGCATCCAATAGCTCATCCAGCTCGGCCGAATCTCGCATTTTCAGCTTAATCATCCATCCTTCTCCATAAGGATCTTTATTTACAATTTCAGGCGTATCTCCGACTACCGGATTCAATTCCAGTATTTCTCCGGATACAGGAAGGAAAACATCTGAGACAGTTTTTACGGCTTCAATAGTCCCAAAGGATTCCCCCTTATCCAGTGTTTCTCCTACGGTCTCAATCTCAACAAAAACGATGTCACCTAATTCTCCCTGGGCATAATCGCTGATTCCAATATAAGCAACATCTCCATCAACACGGATCCATTCATGATCCTTTGTATACTTCAAATCATCAGGTACGTTCATTTTAAAATCATTTTAATTTTTCTTGAATGGTCAAAAGTAGATATTTTTTTTTCAAAAAAAATGTCTCCTGACAGAATTATTATAAAAAATCTGTCCGCATTTTTACATAAGAGTAAACCGGAGACTCACTCCAAAGTTGGTATTGGCTGTTTTAAAAGTCAGGGCAACAAACGGATCATTAACAATCCGGTCGAAGAAAACTCTCAGATTAAATTTGTCACTGAGCATATAATCAGCTGTTAGTTTCAAGGTGATGATCCGTTGGCCTGCGGTCGGAATATTGGTTTCTTCCACGAGTTTCCGCATAATTGTTTTGTTATCCCTGATGCTGAGATCGGCTCTCAGATTAAGATCACTTTTCAGATTTCTTTGTTGCCCTCCCGTACGGATAGATATCTGAACATCATTAAAGCGATACCCTGTGCCAATAACAAACTCATCACTATGCACTTCCGTCAACTGATTATTTTCAAGGCTGAGCGCGATATTTCTGGATTTTTTAATTTCCAGCTTTGAGGTTATCCCATTTATCCAAATCATATCCAATCCGATCAGGGGACTGAATTGTTCGGTAATAGATACTGTATTAATCTGGTATTGTGGTAAAAAGTTGTATTCCATATCTCTGATCCACCCCAGCCCGTTGCTTCCTTCCTCAAAGTTGAGATCAGACTGATAAGAGGCAATATTGTAAGTAGAACGGTACGTATGCGTAATATTTGCCGAACGTAAAAATGACTTTAAAAAACTAAGGCGGTTAAAGATGTCAATAACCACACGCCAGTTAGGAAGGATCTGGGTGATGGAAGGTACACTGTTGAGAGGTATATGCCATGGATCCTGTTTGGAATAGGCAGCCAGAAAGGCAGGAAGCAATACTTCCTGGCTGGTCAGGGAATACCCGTTTTTATATCCTGTCCCGAGCGGGGTGCCTGTTTCGGGATCAATGTCCGGATCATAACCGGGTTCAACGCGGTGACGATGTTTGGCCAGTCGTTTTGAGATAATGCGCGTATATTCCCTGAACAATTCAAAATTATGAGATTGATAATCATTCTCAGGCTTAATTTTTTCAAACATGGATCCCATCGTAATATAAGTCATAGAAAAATTACCGGTAGTTACTTTGCTACTAAATTGATAGGTTCCGCTGGCATCATCATACTTATAATACTCATTTAAATTTTCAGAAAATCTTCTGTTGGCAATAATATCTACACGAATCCCTTTTATTGGTTCAAAGGTACTGCGGAAGTTAAAATTATCCGTATGCGTCATAATGTAAGGATTGTTAATCAATGTGTCGGTAGTCAGCCAGCGTTCGTCCGCTGCCTTTTTAAGAAAATCATTATTCTGCCAGCCCAGGACAAAAGGCCACCCCGGGGCCAGGTCATTGCCAGTACGGGTAAGGCCCATCATGCGTGTCCCGGGCATATACCCCGGCAACAATGTTCCTTCATTCTGTGAATAGGACAGGGTAATATTTCTCACACCCATGAACATACCTGCCAGGGTCTCTCCAACAATAAGAAAAGGACTTTCATTTACTTTCTTATTCCCTTCCACGACAATCCTTACGTTCTTATGATCTTCCCTGGCAGTAAACTTGATTTTATCCTGATTAACTACTTTATACTTTCCTTTGATCACCTGTCCATTCGCATCATAAGCTGTCACTTTGGTAATGTCTTCTGTCTTTAACTTATGGAGTACTGACCTGGGCCTGCCCCCCTTCAGCCTGACTTTTTCAAGGGTAAAAGAAACTTTCTTAACCTTGGGAGGGGCTTTCTGACCACTGGCCCGGCGGGAGTTATCGCGGTTAATCTTTTTCAGTAAGCCAATTTTATTATACAGATTTAACAAATTAAACTGGCCATTCAACTGGGCCGTGTTAGAGTTCTGTATGGTGTTCCCAAGATGTATATTCATAGAATCAGGATAAACCGGTCCGACCAGCCAGTCATATTTCATACCGTAACGGGCGGTAGCGGACACCCAATTAAGCAAAGGGATTTTATTAATCGGAAGGGTATAACTCGTATTGATCGTTTGAAAATAATGGGTATTTCTTCCAAAGCTCTTCAGATTCTGCCAAATTGAATCCTTCCACGCCTGGTATTCATCTTTGTATCTGATTTTATCAACCCCTCCTTCGGGTTCATCAATCCGTGCAATATCTCCGGCAGAAAAATCAAACCGCAAAGCACGTGTCAGATCCCATTTAATATCATAGTTGCGGTTCCAGAGAAAATCCTTCCGGAAACTGGGTTGGATCTTCAGATAAGGGGTAGCGATATTCCGGGTTTTTATCTCATTGTAATATCTGCTCAAATCTGTCCTGAATGAAATGTGCTTAGGCATATAATAAAAATTAATATCTCTTAACAATCGGAAAACAGGGGACCTGAGTATTTTCATCTTCTTCAGAGGAGCAATGTTTTTGGGCTGAGCATTAAAGACATAGGTAAATCCTCCCCGGAAATTTTTCTCCAGATTAATTTCCGTTTTTACATCCCGGTGGTACAACTCATTATAGGCAAAATTAAAAGACAGGTTAGAAGGGCTGTATAACCTGGGTTTTTTGGTCATATTCCCAAGGCCAACATTGGTGAGGTTCAAACTTTTTCTGCGGGTAAAATCCTGGGCAAAGTGCAGGATTGAATCTTTTTCAGACCTGGTCTCGGTATGTGCCAGTGCAGATTTCAAAGGGATGTCAGGATCCATAGGATTATATTCAGGATTAATCCTGGATTCTGAATATCCAATAAACAAAGGAATGCGTATTCGTGCTTTCTCGGGGAAAAACCGTCCCAATTGCAGGTTGGTGGAGACATCATATCTGATCACTTCCTCCTGACTTCGTTGTGCCACCTTCTTTTCAATACTTCCAAAGCCGGGTTTGCTTGTAAAACCGGCAATATCCATGGTCCCCAGATCAGCCAGTCTTGCTTGTAAACGGGCATTGGCAGCCCAGCCTCCTTTTTCATCAAAATCCGTCAGCCTTAATTCATCACACCACACCTCTGCAGACTTAGGCTGACCGTCATCCTTAAAATAATGATTGTTTTGTAAAGGATTCCGGATGCCGATCATGATAGTCCGGACATTACTGAAGTTAGGATTCCCCGCCACTTTAATGATCTTATCACTCATCCGTTTAACATAAACATCACTGACAGATAATTTGGAACCCCTTCTTCGTAATGCGGCATTTCTCTCTTGTTTCAGTTCCTGAAAAATCTCCAAAGGAATAATCATTTTATTTTCTTTGGGCCAGACGATTTCACGGTCACTCTGCAAATCATTATTATACCTGCCGGGGGGCGTAATCTTTAACGGGATTTCATATTCATAGTAATTGTCACGATAGTCGGATCCAATCCGGATAAAGACAGTTACCTCATCATTCGATATTTGTTTCTCCGGCAAGGCTTCTCCGTGGATTTCCATTTGTATCCTTTTGTATTTACGCAGATCAAGATTCACATTTTTATAAATAGCACGGGCATCACCATCCTCCAGATCATTCACTTTCATGAGGATAGACTGCTCATTCAACTGACGCAACTGTGGATTGGTAGGGTCAATAACCCTGTCAATGCCCGGAGGTAACACATAATTTACAGGTTCTTTACTCCCGTTTTCTTCTATATTCACAGCAGAAACCTCCATGGTCCCCGCAGATTGTTGCGGCACGTTAATACGTTCACCTCCCTGCAGCAAGGAATTATAGTAAGTCCTCCATTCCCCCCGAACCAAATTAAAGGTAGCAAATCGCAGAATGGTTTCTTTATTAAATCCACGCATGAACAACCGGATAAACCGGATAGATTTAAAATCCTGAATATTTCCAACGACACGATTATACTGTCTGATTGGGATTTTAAACTGATACCAATGCACAGAAGATTTCTGTCCATTTGCCAAAGTCACCGTGCTGGTAATCTTATCCGTAATAAAATCTTTTCCTACCTGCAGATCTCCCGGACGCAGACTTACATGATACTGGTAATATCTTTCCGTTTCATTCAGGGTATTGTCCCGGTTAATATCTTCCACATCAGGCAGTGTTGACCCTGTTGTCGGATAAGATTCAGGAGACATCTCTGCTGTTGGGGAATTTCCTTCCAGGCCGTTGTATTTTTTATATCTATCCAGGATCCCCAGTTTTTCCTGGTCATAATCGCTTCCCCTAAAATAATGATAATCATCATCGGAGGGGTCTTTCAAGGCAGCCTGATACGCTTCAGGTGTCAGAATACTCTTCAGGGAATCCAGATAAGATATAAAAAATGATATTTCATCCGCATCTCCCAGGCCATCTAATCCCACATCCTGATACCTTCTGGAATTCAGATCATTATCAAATGCGTTTACCAGGGATTGATTGACAGGCACACGGCCCCAGACGGTGGTATCCACATCCCTTACCACCGGAGAGTTAGGTAATCCGTTTTCAAAGCTTTTCCTCGAATCACGCAATATATCTTCCGAGACATCTCCAAGATCAAGGTACAGGTCTCCGCCATAATTATCAGGCATTTCCACAAAAGGATCCATCAGCCAGAATTCAATATACTGTACATTGGCCGCCTCAAAATCACTCGTTGGCACCTCACGCATGATCCCGCCCCACCTGCTTTCCGGTGCTTTCAACTTGTCTTCAGGTGTAATCCCGGCAGTATATGCAGAAGGCATCAGATCATAATTATAAGGTCCTTTTTCATCCGGATAAAAAGCAAGATTGAGTACAGCAATATTGGTTGGAATACCCGTCGGATTTTGACGGTTTGGGAACAACTCTTTCTCAAAAACCTCCCTCACATAATGACTGGACTTATAGTCAGGATTTTGCTTGATATAACCCGGAGTGTTGACATTGTTCCGTAAAAACAACGGGTCTATGACATACCATGCTAACCGGGCTCTGTTCGCCCCATAATAACGGTTATTATTTAATTGGGCCTCAGGGAAAAGACCATTCTGTCCCTGAGGGGTGCTGGACAACACCCAGGCATTAAATGCTTTAAGGTCGATGGTCGTCGTACTTCCCTCAAAATCATCAATATAAGCAGTGCCTGTTTTATGGATAGCTTTGGAATGTCCGGGAATCATCTGGGCAAACTCTCCGGTAAAATCAATCGTGGAAGGGGCTTTTGTTTGAAGAAAGGGAAGCATATCTACCAACCGCGTTAAAAAGCGCGATTCGGCATGATAAGTGCCGTCAAGACCCAGCATGGTATTGGAAATCGGCTCATCCCCGATATTTACTTTTTGAGTAAGGGGCCGCTCTGTCAGGTTCATCACCGTTCCTCCCAAATGAAAATCGTCACTGATTTTGTAATCGAAATGACTCCCCAACAAGGTTTTTGTCTGCAGATTAAACAATTGGTTACTCTCCAGTTGTACTTTTATCGGGGTCTGTGATTCAAGCAATCCCTGATTGATGATTTTTACACGTCCCAGATTGTAATCAACAGTATAATCAATATTTTCCTGCAGTTGAATACCTCCGGCAGTTATCTTTACCGATCCCTTGGGAATATTCAGGGCATTTAATTGAATCTCAGAACTCGATGAAGAAGAATAGGTTCCCACAATTTTAAATTTGTTTTTTTCGGCCACCTGTCGTGCTTTTACCAGGGAAGAATCATACAATTCCTGAAAGACATATTTATCCGCGATGGCAACATTCCCTATTTTCTTTTTTAGATAACTGCCAAATGGTTCCAGTTCCGGAAAAATCACCCTCCCCCCCGAGGTATTGATGGTTATGCCGGGCAAGAAGTCAAAAAAACCATCGGGATTAGGTTCTTGCTGTGAATCCAGATTATCCAGATTTAAAACCCTCAATAATATTTTATTTGCAATCTTTCCTTCCGGGATATAATTGATATCATTTCCGGTTTTATCGTCATGGTATAAGATATGAAGCTGAAAATCCTTCTGATTGACCTGATAAGCTCCCAGCGCATAAATATTCTTCATCATAAGATCCCAGGTAGGCAACTGAGGAGAGAGGTTGGTTCCTTTTAACAATTTCATTACCAATGCATTTGGAGCACTCACATCACTTGAGAATTCTCCTACTTTATATACCTTCCCATTCACGGTATATTCGTAAGCTACAGCCAGAATCTCATCGGCATTAAGGGCTGTATTTAATGAAATAAAACCCAATTGTCTGTTAACTTTATATTCCCGTTCGCTGAGTTTCCTGGCATTTTCAACTTTCTCATAATCCCTTCCAATAACAAAATCCGGCCTTAACGGATCCAGTGCATTAGTCACCTGACTAATATCTCTGATCTGGCTGTATGTTGAAGTCATCTGATAATAAAGTCCGTTAAGTTCATTCTCGGGATAGGGTCCCGGTCCGGTTTGTCTAAAAACCGGTATATTATTATAGATATGTGCGCTCCCCTCTGCCAGATCCATAAAAGCCACCACATTCCTGGAATTTTCAAACCTGTTGGTTTTATTGGTAACCCACACCTCAATGCGTTGAATAGTTACACCGGAATTAATAACCGGCAGATGGGCCAGCGCTTTGTTATACTGATCACGAAAATATTGAGACAGAAAAAAATGTTTATTGGCCTCATAATGATCAGCTTCTACCTCAAAATCCTGCATCTGTGCACCCCCTTTAACATCAATCTCAGAGGTTTGCCCTTTTTGCTGCGAAAAGACACTGGTTACCGTTAGCTTCCCGAACTGTAACTCGGTCTTTAATCCAAACAAGCTCTGACTTCCGGTGATTAATGTCCCGGTAAGTGGAAAATTAATATTCCCGGCTTCTATCTTTTTTATGATCTCATCTTCTTTCCCCGAATATTCCAGTTTGGTCTGGTTTTCAAAGTCAAAAGTTGCTTCCGTGTTATAATTGATTCCCAGTTTCAGCTTATCACCCACGGTCCCGGCAACATTCATCTGTATTTTTTCCTTAAAATCAAAAGTAGTTACCTTCCGAAGTTTTTCAGACAACGCCGGATTGTCTATCCGGGATGAATTAATACCAAAAATCAGCTCCGCAGAACCTTGTGGGACAATGTTTACCGTATTGCTCCCAAAGACTTTATCAAAAGCTTCTCCCCCAACATACAGCTTGGGTATCAATGATGTATTGAAATTCCCGATATTTCCGCTGGCTTTTTGTTGCCAGTAATGACGTATTGCCTGGTCATATTGCCATTTTTCAAACTCGTCCGCCGTCATAACGTACGGCATACGGTAGTCCAGTTTGCCAAGTTTCTCATAAATGATATATTCATTGGTTTTAGGATCATACTCAATCCTTCGATGTATGTTGGAAGGAAGTTTCAGATATAATCCGGATGGGCTTTGTTGTAATAAAGGATTCCCCTCGTAAGCACGAAAAGGATAATGTAAGGTAGGCGTTGTTACTGAGACAGAGGTATCCTGACGGGTAGCATTCACCCGGGCCCGTGCAGTAGCTCCCTGCAATATTAACAGTAGCCCGACAAATATAATAAAGACATATTTATTTTTATTATTCAACAGGGAACAGGTTTGAAAATCCTTACAATATCTTCAAAGCTTTTTTAATAATCTCTTCCACCGGCAAGCCGGGTTCCCTGGAAATAATTTTATCGATTGTTTTTCTTACTGCGGCACGAGGGAACCCTAATGTTACCAATGCAGATAACGATTCTTCCATGATGCTATTGTCCGGAAGGGATAAAAATTCTGCTTCTCCGGCAATTTTTCCAACTTTATCTTTCAAGTCAACAATAACTCGTTGTGCCGTTTTGTTTCCTATTCCTTTTATTGATTGTAACAGGGTAACATTTTCTGTAGCAATAGCCTGACTAATGTCATAAGAAGTCAATGAAGAAAGAATCAACCGGGCCGTATTTGCCCCAATCCCGGATACACTCACCAGCAGTCTGAACATCTCTCTTTCCTTTCTGTCAGCAAAGCCATATAGTAACTGAGCATCTTCACGAATCACCTGATGAAGAAATAATTTTGCCTCCGGTTTTCCTTTAAGAGACATAAAGGTATTTAGAGAGATGTGAAGATAAAAACCCACATTATCATTATCAATCACAGCATAAGCTGGCGTTAGCTCAATGATTTTTCCACGGATGTATTCAAACATATTTTTTCGTTTCAATGGATTATTGCCGGATTCCGTTTATTCATCCTCCCGGACATGAAATGGCAATGGATCCTCCATCATATTTTTATACAATCTACGGTTACGGTAAACATCAATAGCCAGGTACAGTGCTTGTCTGAAAGATTCAGGTGAAGCTACTCCCTTTCCTGCCAGATCATAAGCAGTACCATGTGCCGGGGATGTTCTGACAACCGGCAAACCCGCTGTAAAATTCACGCCTTCCTCAAAATGAATGGCTTTAAACGGAACCAGACCCTGGTCATGATACATAGCCAGAATCGCATCAAACTTACGGTAGTCCTCTGCTCCAAAAAAACCATCTGCAGGATAAGGTCCGAAAACCAGCGTATTTTCTCCCCTGGCCTTCTGCATGGCAGGGATGATAATTTCCTGTTCTTCTTTTCCCAGCAACCCCTCTTCTCCGGCATGTGGGTTCAAACCTAAAATAGCAATTTTCGGTTTTCGAATACTAAAATCCTGTACCATTGATTGTTCCATAATACGGATACGGGAATAAATCATTTCCCTGTTCATAGCCGCAGGGACCTCTGCCAGAGGGATATGACCGGTGGCCACCCCTATCCGCATGTTGTCACTGACCATTAGCATCAGACTATCTCCTTTTTCACCAAAAGAGTGTTCGATGTATTCGGTATGTCCCGGAAAAGGAAAATCTTCAGAATGAATAGTCGCTTTATTAATAGGCGCCGTAACCAACACATCGATCAGATTGTCCTGTAAATCAGCAACGGCACGTTTCAGGCTGGACAATGCTGCTTCTCCTGCTTCTTTTGTGGGGTTCCCCAGATCAACACGGACATCATCGCTGACACAATTAATAATATTCGCCCGTTTGGAATGGGCTTCTGCCGCCGACCGGATATGATTCATGCTGAAATTAGTTATATTCAACACCTTGCGGTGGTAAGCAGCTACCTTGGGAGACCCGTAAACAATTGGAATACAAAATTCATTGATCCTTGGATCTATTAACGTTTTAATGATGACCTCATAACTAATGCCATTGATGTCACCCTGTGTGATCCCTACTTTTATTTTTTTTTCTGCCATAATTCGCCCTAAATTTAGGTAAATATTCATGCCGTACTGCTAGAGCCGGCATAGGGTCTTAATAAAATCATATAATAACCTGACACCCACACCTGTCGCCCCCTTTCCCCGGTATGAATCGTCCTCCCGGATAAAAGCAGGTCCTGCAATATCCAGATGGATGTAAGAATAGTCCGTAAAATGTTCAAGAAATTTACCGGCCGTAATTGCCCCTGCATCCCGACCTCCAATATTCTTCAGATCAGCAATATCTGATTTCAGTAATTCTTTATATTCATCCCAGAAAGGGAATCTCACAACACGTTCACACACATTTTCCCCGCTTTTCTCCAGGATAGTAAACATTTCTTCCGTGGCCGTCCCCATGCCTACCACTCCGTATTTCCCAATAGCAACGGCCGCCGCACCGGTAAGCGTAGACAGTTCTATAACCAGCTCAGGTTTATAATGTTTTGCATAAACCAGCGCATCTGCCAGGATCATCCTACCCTCAGCATCTGTATTCAATACTTCTACGGTCGTTCCATCATACATGGTGATCACATCACCAGGAGCATAAGCATTGCCATCGGGACGATTGTCGGTGGCGGGAACCAGCCCGATAACATGACAGGGTACCCTGTTTTTTGCCAGGACATAAATAGCAGCTGCCACAGCTGCTCCTCCGGCCATATCGGATTTCATCGTATCCATACTATCTTTGGTAAGTTTCAGACTTAACCCTCCGGTATCGAAAACAACCCCTTTACCTACCATTACCACCGGATCCTTATTTACCGCATTTCCAGGATTCCACTCCAGAATAGAAAAAGTAGGCGGATCAATACTCCCTTTGTTCACAGCCAGTATGCCACCCATGTGCAGTGACTCTATTTTTTGTTTGTGAAATACCTCCACCCGGAACCCTGCTTCCCTGCCCATCTTTTTAAAGGACTCGGATAAACGAACAGCATTGAGCCACGATACCGGTTCGTTTACCATATCCCGGGCATAATAAACAGCTTTTATAAGCGCCATTAATTCTTCTAAATCCCGGTCGGATATCTTTTCAGAAATAACCTTCACCTCCTTTAACAGACTTTCCTTATTTTCAATGTCCTTGATCGTTAGATACTTATCAAACCTGTATAAACTAAGTGCCAATCCTTCAAGAAAAGAAAGAGAGAAATCACTATTTTCCAGATTATCAATAAATTGTATCTTCTCTTCCCGATTTTTTCTTAGTAGTACGGTTAAAGAAAATGCCCCTTGTCTTAGTTTTTCTTTTTTCAATGCATCTGGTCCGTTTTCCGGCACCAACACAAAATAAACACGATAATCATAACGATTCAGTTCAACCAGTACATTTTTCTCCGATAAGTGAGCCTCCAAAAACTGTTTTTCTTTGTTACTTACATCAGTCAGTGCGATATCTCTTTTATTATCAATCAGATATATAGAGGTTTGTTTTTCTCTTGTCTTATTTCCTGATATAAATTGAACATGTAACATAATTTCCTGGTTTTATTCCTATGCAAAAGTAAAAAAAAAGCTACTCCATCTGTTCCTGGAGCAGCAATAATCCGGTTTACTATGCATGGCTATGTATTCATCTATTTTTTCTCAGGATAAATTTTCAATGTGTATAAGATACTTTCTACCTGTCGCAAAAGTTCTCTTTTTTTTTCACCCGGAGCATAAACATACCCTTCAACGGTGATCACCCGATCTCTTGATTTATCAATAGTAGAAAGGCTTATGAAGGGTCCCCCCATATAACCGTTCTCCAGTTTCCACAGGCCACGTAATTCGGTAAAAAAATTGCTATTTCTTTCAAAAGTCCGGTATCCCGGGGGAATGATCATCTCCGTGGACATATATGTCCCCTGAATTTCCCCATGAACATATTTTTTCAGTTCGTGATTACGGATGGCAATCAGACTATCTTTTGTAAAGATTTTCTCACTTGTATAAGGAAAAGTATATATCAGAATACCCTGACTAACCGTTGGCGTTTCACTGGATATCCACGCAAAATTAGTAGAGTCAACATCCAGAGTATATCCTTTGGGTATTTCAAGTGTCAGGTAATATTTCTCTTTTAATTTTTTATAGATATCCGCTTCCAGATAATGCCGGTAATATTCAATAATCCGGTTTCGCTCCATTTGGTTTATTCTGTCAACCAGAGAGGTTCCGCCTTCTTCCACCAAACGTACAAAGGAGGAAACATCAGGAGCCTCCATATCAACAATATACTGCGGAGTCGCCCATTTATCACGTTCTACCACCATTTTGACCTTTTTATACTGACTGCCAATTTTTACAAAAATGATATTCCGATGAGTCTGGAACATTTTACCAAAATTCGCCGGAATAACATGAATTACATGAAACATGGGTTCAGGTTGAGGAAGATAGGGTACGTCCTGGGAAAGTAAACCCTCCAGTGTATCCCCTGCAGCCCCGTTCCAAATGGCAGCCGGCACCACTATCATTACCTCTCCTGCCGCTCCGGTCACTTTGGGTTTCAGAGTTTCATTATCCATTTTACACCCAAACCCGGTAATCAGAAAAACAAGAAGATAAAGCATTAACCTTTTCATATATTCATTTTTTGCAGAATCGTTTCTGCCACTGAAAATAACAAAAATCATGCCTGACCACCTCAATCACAAATATGAACCACAGCATAATCTTTGGAAACCAAACCTGTAGCAACCCGTCCGCCCTGATGAAAGTCCTCCTGTCCGCCCGAACGGTATCCATTCAGCCGGTCAGGCGTACGGGTAAAAAATTATCAGGATTTCTTGGTATTATTTTCCGTATTTTCATTGGAGGATTCCGGCTCATCCTTATCCTTGGTGGCTTTTCTAAATTCTTTCATGCCCTGTCCAAGGCCTTTCATCAGTTCAGGGATTTTCCTGCCACCAAAAAGCAGCACAAGTACCAATATGATAATCACAATCTCAGTGGGTCCAAACATTCCAGCTAAAACAAAACATTCCATCATGACATTCCTCTTTAAAGTTCAACAAACAAGACAAAGTTACTGAATATTTTCTTATTTTGTCTATCCGGTTACCTATTTACGAAACAACTTAACAATATCATTCCCATTGGCAAAGATCAACAATGCCAGGATAATGATCATCCCTACAATCTGTGCATATTCCAGGAACTTATCCCCTGGTTTTCTTCCGGTGATTACTTCATAAAACAAAAACAGCACATGTCCTCCATCAAGGCCGGGAATAGGGATAAGGTTCATAACCCCCAGAATAATGGAAAGGAAAGCTGTCAGGTTCCAGAAAGCATTCCAGTCCCATACGGGAGGAAAGATACTACCGATGGTAATAAATCCTCCGAGAGACTCGTACGCTTTCATCTCAGGAGAAAAAATTAATTTGAACTGTTTCAGGTAATCATTGGTCGTTTTAATGCCCTTTTTGATACCGGCAGGAACAGATTCCCAGAAAGAATACCGGACTTTCTTGTATTGAAAGACATTCGAAAAATTTGCTGATACACCAATCATACCCTCCGGCGTCAGTTTTACGGGGATTTTTATAAAACGGCTATCCCGCTCAACGGTAAGTATTATCTGCTTGCTCTTGTGACCTAAAAGATAGTTGACGAACGCATCATAATATTTAAAATGCATGCTGTCAACAGCTACAATTCTGTCTCCTTTCTTTAAGCCCGCTATCTTTCCGGGCGATCTTTTTTGAAATCCCTGAATTATATACGGTTTAAACGGAAAACGGGGCTGTATCATCTCTTTTCCTTTGATCAGTTTCGGAAAGACAGAATCCGGAATCACAACATTTATCATCTCTCCGTTCCGTTTTACCTGTATTTTCTTATAATGGTTCAGGATAATTTCCGGTAGAATCTGATAGAAATTATTGATCTTTTTATGATCCACTGTAACAATTTTATCCCCGTTCTGCAGACCCATCTCCATACCCAGCGAATCAGCCACGATCCCATATTTTACATTCTCCGTGGGCAGATATTCTTTCCCCCACACAAAAAGTACCCCTATATAGATTACAAAAGCCAGGATAAAATTTACCAGGATCCCCCCCAACATAATGAACAACCTTTGCCAGGCAGGCTTGGAACGGAACTCCCAGGGATGGGGTGGTTTTTTCATTTGCTCCCGGTCCATAGACTCATCAATCATGCCGGAAATTTTCACATATCCTCCCAATGGCAGCCAGCCAATACCGTACTCGGTCTCTCCTTTTTTAAATTTAAACAAAGAAAACCAGGGATCGAAGAAAAGATAGAATTTTTCCACCCTCGTTTTAAATAGTTTTGCAAAGGTAAAATGTCCCAGTTCATGTAATATCACAAGGATAGATAAACTTAAAAGCAACTGCGCTATTCTGACTAACACATCCATACTCTTTTTTTCTTCTATTTAATCAATCTTTCAGCCCTTTTTCTTGCCTCCCTGTCCGTTTGTACCAACTCTTCCAAAGAAGGATTTGGCAAAAATTGAACCCGCTGCATGGTTCTTTCTATGAGATCAGACATCTTGGTGAACTTAAGTTTTTCCCGCAGAAAAGCATCCACTGCAATTTCATTGGCAGCATTCAGAATACAAGGCATATTTCCTCCTTTATCTAAGGCATCATAAGAAAGGGCAAGGTTACGAAATTTTTTTTGATCTGCTGGCAAAAAAGTAAGTTCGGCCGTTCTGGAAAAGTCAAGCCTTTCCCATGTCGATTTAATTCTCTCAGGATAACTCAGTGCCAGTTGTATGGGCAAACGCATATCCGGCATTCCCAGTTGTGCTTTGATAGAACCGTCCTGAAACTGCACCATGGAATGGATGATCGATTGTGGATGAACAACCACTTCAATCTGTCCGGGATCAATATCGAAAAGCCACCGGGCTTCAATGACTTCAAATCCCTTATTCATAAAAGAGGCCGAATCTATCGTTATCTTGTTTCCCATTTTCCAGTTTGGATGGGCTAAAGCTTCTGCCGGCGTTACCTCTGCTATTTTCTCCCAAGGTAAATGAAGAAAAGGTCCTCCCGATGCTGTCAGTATTATTTTTTCCACCATTGCGGGATCTTCGCCCATCAGACATTGGAAAATAGCCGAATGCTCTGAATCCACAGGTAAAACCGGGAGATTCTTTTCTGCTACTCTTTTCATCACCAGCTCTCCGGCTACCACAATGGTTTCCTTATTGGCCAAAGCTATCTCCTTCCCGGCATCAATGGCTCTCAGTGTCGGCTTCAGACCGGAAAACCCGACCAGGGCTACCACCACCATCCGGCTGGAAGAGTCTCCGGCTACCTCAAGAATCCCTTTCATCCCGGACAAAACCTCTATCTTCAAATCCTTCAAACCTTCTTTCACCCTGGAATAATATTTATCATCCCCTATCGCTACTTTTTCAGGCAATAACATCCGGGCCTGCTGAACCAATAAGCGGTAATTCTTCCCTGCAGTTAAGCCTGTAACTTTAAATTTGTCCGGATTAGAACGTACTACATCAACGGTTTGCGTCCCGATAGAACCGGTCGATCCTAATATGGCAATAGGCTTTATCATCTTTTATATACCCCTGTTTTATTGATTGATAACGAGATGATCCTTTTAGAAAACTACATATTTTTCCGGATCCAGCGGTTGCCCGTTATACCAAAGCTCAAAATGTAAATGAGGTCCCGTAGTATATAACTCTCCTGTAGTTCCCATTAATGCAATATCTTCTCCGGCTTTAACAACAGAACCCACCTCTTTCAATACTTTGTTGTTGTGTTTATATACAGACACCAGATTATTGGCATGTTGAATCTCGACGACATAGCCCGTCTCAAGCGTCCATCCGGCAAAGATCACTGTTCCGTCCAGGGTGGCGTGAATTACTTCATTGGGAACACCGGCAATATCAGTGCCCAAGTGATTTCTCACCGGATCAAAATGATTGGATATAATCCCTTTTACCGGCGGAAAAAAGTGGACATTATAAAAATCAACATGCCGTTCGGTGCGATTTGATGTAACGGAAAGATTATATTCTTCTTCGGATTCAACCTGTTGTCTCAGCAAAGAATCCTCCAGGGAGCGGGTAAATTTAATATCCTTGGGATTCACTACTTTTCCTGTATCATAGGTAATATTATCAGGAGCCTCCCCCAACATAATTTTCTTAATGTTGTCAAAATATTTATCCCTCAATGTAATCTCCTGCTCTAAAGAGTCCAGCAGAAGTGCATTTTTGACAATATCTTCCCGCAGTGTTACATTGGGATATCCTGGGATCAATTCCCGAAGATTGGTATAAGCAATCAATAACGACACTGCAATTACAATTAAAAGAACAAAAGTCGCCAAGGTGGCAAAAAATCCCATTTTCGTCAACCTGATCGTCCAGACTTCCTCAAAAGTATCCTCTTTAAATAAAGTTAGCCTGAGTCTTTCTGTCCAGTTTTTTTTCTTTGTTTTAACCATTACTTATCCACGTAAGTTAATATTAAGGTAATAACCTATCACTTTTTCATCCTCCGGAATAAAACGTATAGGAGGATTAAAAAATGTCATCAAAATTACAACAAATATTTTGAGAATAAGAAGGAATATTATACTTTTGCAATCTGAAATTGCTATCCGGAGAAGCGCAGGAGTTGACATGGGTTGATGAGGCAAAGGAAAAACAGTTCATAAATACTGGCAATGAGAGGCAGCTTTTCCGGAAAGAGCTGATAAAATGTTCTTAAAGTATTGAAGATATATTGCGGGGTGGAGCAGTGGCAGCTCGTTGGGCTCATAACCCAAAGGTCACAGGTTCGAGTCCTGTCCCCGCTACCAGGAGAAAAAGCCGTGCACGATAGGCATGGCTTTTTTTGTGAAAGCAGGGCAAGCTTGCTTACAACGGGCTGAAACAAAAAAGCCATTTTACGAGCGCTGACGAGTAGCGGCTTTTTCACCTGTATGGCATCCCCAATTCAGGTCCGTGAGGAGCGATAGCGACGAACAATCCTGCCCCCCTACCTCTTCTCCGGTTCCCGTCCCGGATGAGAAAGCCCTTGCCGTACCGTTTTACCACCAGCTTCTGTTTGGCCTTCCAGCCCAGTTCGGCAATGTCCTCCATAGGAAGACTGACCCCGTAACTTGTACCGCCTGTCAGCCTCAACAGACTGCGTACATTTTTGTTTTTCACCTTTCTGCGTGACATATCATAAATTTCTTCTACCTATTAAAATAGGTTGTTAAATAGGTTGGAGGTGCAAAATAATTTTAAACCGTTCTATGGTTTTGGGGGTGCCTGCTTCGGGAATTTTATCTGTTAAAGGTATCGTCCTTCCATTTCAGGGGGTTATTTCGTATGTATTCCGCAATTTTATAAAATGATTGGTTGTCGCGGATAACATGATCATAGAACCGTGATTGCCATGCAAAATCCGCATTGATTTTTCGGGCATGGATGGTACAAATACGTTTGTATTGATTAATGATAACCCCCAAATTGCCAGGTTTCCATTTTTTGAATTTGGGATTGGTTTTAATATTAATATTGGTAGAGACGCCCGAATCGGGCGCCTCTACGGTAACCGTTTTCAACCCGACATCCGGTTTATCAATGATTATGATCCCATGAACATGGTTGGGCATGATGACGAATGCACCCAATTTTACAAACAAAAAATGATCCGGAATTTCCAACCAAAAATTTTTGGCCAAATTACCGATTTCCACCAATTCCATTTCCCTATCGGTAATTTCACCAAAATAATGGACCCTGTCTTTGGTGCAGATGGTAACAAAATAGGCCCCGTTCCAACCGTAATCCCAATTTTTTAAACGCGTGGATGCAATGCGGTATTTGTTCCGGTATTTATTATTCATTTGTATTTTTCCACGTCTGTGTAAAAATTATTGTAAAGATATGTAATGTACAAAATATTTCCCTCTTTAATTTTGGACAAAGACAATTTCAAACATTTTTGTTGTTCATTTTCTCCTTATGATTAATTTTAAGCATCAATTCCCGGATAGCGAAGATTGGGGGGTGGAGGGAGAAGGTGGTTATGGAGCCGGCTGTAGAAAAGGGAGCCACCACCCTGCTGGTACCCCTGAACGCACGTAAACAACATACTTGGCGGAGGTGGCAAAAAACCTAAAAGCATAAGGACATTACAGGAAAGCGAAAAACTTAAACAGGAAAATTATCTTTTGCGCGACATATCTGAAGCTATAACAAAAAGAATCAGAGATAAAGAAATATGGTTTTCACCGGATGAAATTGAATTATTAGGAAACCTTGAATTTGACACAGATGATGAAGATTAAAAAAGCAGACACTTACAAGAGCAAGATCATTTACGGCCTCTTGGATGAGATCAGTCCGGAAGAACAAAAAATGACCGACAGAAAAATGCTGTTGGCTGCCCGGATCGCTGACAGGATGAAGAAAATGGGCTTGCGAAAAAAGGACTTAGCCAAAGCATTGGGAGTACAACCTTCGGTCATTACAAAATGGCTGAGCGGTACCCATAATTTTACTGAAGAGACATTATGGAAAATTGGTGATTTTCTTGAAATTGATTTGATAAAACTTGAAGATAAAATATTATTAAGAACATCTCATTTACACGCTGAAACAATAAAAGAAACGGACTGGGAGCAGTAAAGAATAAAAATTTATATTTTTACAGCTTTATCATCGCATATGAATATTCTTTGGGGACGGCATCATCGTGAAATAATTAATCGAACTACCCCGACCAGGCTGGCATGGAAAAAGTTCAAAACCAATCCGGCAGCTATGACAGGGCTGACGATGCTTGTCACAGGTGTTATCATAGCCATCTTAGGCTATCTCATCACGCCGGATCACACCCCCCATGCCAATGACCAGCATCTGGAGCTGACCACCCGAAAACCCGGGTTTGCTGTAAATATGCTCAGGGTAAGAGACAACACCCTGAGCACCAAGCATTCTTTCATACATACCCTGCTGTTTGGTAAAGAAAATCCTTTCACCCTGATTCCTGTTAACAAATATTATTTTCGGAAGGATTCAGTCGTTGCAGAAGAATATTCAGAATACCCGGGAGAAGAACCTTTCATTCATCCCTTCCTTCTCGCTGATGTAATCAGTCCTATTGACCTTCATCCGGAAAATTATAAGTATAAGAAAGAAACGAAACTCGTCGTCTTTAAAGACCTGAACGGAAAAACCCACAGGATGAGGGTGGACTCTCTGCAAAAAATGGTAAGGTTGCAACATATTGTCTATAAGAAATATCTTCTGGGGACTGATCGTTTCGGACGGGACTTGCTCAGCCGTCTGATTCTGGGTACCCGCATTTCTCTTTCAATCGGATTGATTTCGGTCACCATTTCCCTGCTGATAGGTATTTTTTTAGGGGCTGTTGCGGGTTATGTCGGGGGATGGGTTGATCGGCTGATCATGTGGCTGATCAATGTGGTCTGGTCTGTCCCCACCCTGTTAATGGTTATTGCCATCACCCTGGTACTTGGCAAAGGATTCTGGCAAATTTTTGTGGCGGTAGGTTTTACTATGTGGGTCGAAGTAGCCCGTGTCGTCAGGGGCCAGGTATTGGGAATACGCGAGAAAGAGTATATTGAGGCGGCCCGCGTCATAGGGTTACCTTCCCGGAGGATCCTGTTCCGGCATGTTCTTCCCAATGCATTAAATCCTGTGATTATCATCTCGGCAGCCAACTTTGCCTCCGCCATACTTATAGAGGCAGGACTAAGCTTTCTGGGTATCGGCGTTCAACCCCCTGTTCCTTCCTGGGGCATGATGATCCGAAATCATTATGGATATATCATCATGGGAAAAGCTTATCTGGCAATCATACCCGGCCTGGCTATCATGATCATGGTTTTGTCTTTTACCCTCGTCGGAAACGGGTTACGCGATGCACTGGATACGAAACAGCAGGTTTAAAACCTGCAAGGTTTGAAAAGTTTGAACGGGTCAGATGGTTCCGGGAACAACATCAGTTTCCCATCTCAGAGAAAAACTTTATGCGCATGAGGCGAATATCTTCTTCACTGTATTCATCTTCTCCCAGTTCTTCCAGAGCCGACTTAACAGATTCATCTTCAGCATCCTCACTGAAATAATCAAAAACTTCCTGTTGATGATCTTCGTCCATTACCTGATTTATATAATAATCCAGGTTTAGTCTTGTACCGGAATGAACAATCGATTCAATCTCCTCCAGCAAAACATTCATCTTCAGGTTCTTAGAATTGGCAATATCATCCAATGATATTTTCCTGTCGATACTTTGAATGATATATACTTTCAGACCTGATTTTTTAACCACTGATTTCACCACCATTTCAGACGGCCGGATAATTTCTTTTTCTTCGACATATTTTTTGATTACCTCAACAAATTCTTTCCCATAACGCAGGGCTTTCCCCTGTCCAACTCCGGCAATATTATGTAATTCGTCCAGAGACACCGGATACTGGATGGCCATATCTTCAAGGGAAGGATCCTGAAAAATTACAAAGGGTGGCAGGTTTTTCTTACGGGCTATTTCGCGGCGAAGGTCCTTCAGGATACTAAGCAGTTCATCATCTACAACAGCTGTTCTTCCCGAAGCTGCAGCATTATCTTCATCGATGGCCTCATAGTCATGGTTTTCAACCATCATGAAAGAGACCGGATGTTTAAAGTATTCATGGCCTTTTTCCGTCACTTTCAGCAGGCCATAGTTTTCTATTTCTTTTTCTATCAGATATTTAACTAGCATTTGCCTCATGACGGCACCCCAGAATTTCTCGTCTTTTTCTTTCCCCAGACCAAACACATCCAACAGGTGATGCTTATAGGATTTTACACCAGAGGTAGCATGACCGCTTAGGATATGGGCTACATGTTCTGATTTGAACTTTTCGTTTACGGCAAAGATCACCTTCAGCGCTTTAACAACATAATTTTTCCCTTCAAACTGTTTCTTCGGATGCGTACAGTTATCACAGGAATTACAGTTTTCTTCTTCATAATTTTCCCCAAAATAATGTAACAACATTTTCCGGCGGCATACAGAAGATTCGGCATAAGCTGTAGTTTCCAGCAGCAGTTGTTTCCCAATTTCCTGTTCTGCTACCGGTTTTCCCTGCATAAACTTCTCCAGCTTTTGAATATCTTTATAGCTGTAAAAAGCGATACATCTGCCTTCGCCTCCATCCCGTCCTGCCCGTCCAGTCTCCTGGTAATAACCCTCCAGACTTTTAGGCATATCATAATGAATTACGAATCTGACATCGGGTTTGTCGATCCCCATCCCAAAAGCAATGGTTGCGACAATCACATCCACATCTTCCATCAGAAACCTATCCTGGTTCTCCGAACGGGTAGTAGAATCCATGCCTGCATGATAGGGCAGGGCTTTAATTCCATTAACCTGCAAGGTCTCTGCCATTTCTTCTACTTTCCTGCGACTCAGACAATAGATGATACCAGATTTCCCGGGATTAGCTTTGATATATTTTATGATCTCTTTCGTTGCATTTGTCTTGGGACGTACTTCATAATAAAGATTTGGCCGGTTAAAGGAAGACTTGAATACATTGGCTTCCGGCATCCCCAGGTTTTTCAGTATATCGTGTTGCACTTTCGGCGTAGCGGTAGCTGTCAGGGCAATAATAGGAGACCTCCCTATTTTATCAACAACGGGTCGTATCCGGCGGTATTCAGGCCGGAAGTCATGTCCCCATTCCGAGATACAGTGCGCCTCATCAATAGCATAAAACGATATATTGATATGCTTAAGGAATTCAACATTCTCTTCTTTGGTCAACGATTCGGGAGCTACATACAACAATTTCGTCCTTTGATCCTGCACATCCTGTCTCACCTGCTGTATAGCTGCTTTGGAAAGAGAAGAATTCAAAAAATGAGCAATCCCGTCATCCGTACTCACAAAATTCCGCATGGCATCTACCTGGTTCTTCATTAGAGCAATCAGCGGAGAAACAACAATGGCCGTTCCCGGCAGTATCAGGGAAGGTAATTGGTAACACAAGGATTTCCCTCCTCCCGTTGGCATCAGAACAAAGGTATCCTGCCCATCCAGCAGATTACGGATAATTACTTCCTGTTTTCCTTTGAACGTGTCAAATCCGAAATATTTTTTCAGATACTCCGCAAGAGAAATATCTGCATTTATACTCATCACTTCTTTCTAATATTTTTCTGTTTGTAAAAAAGCCTGCAAAAATTAATCAATTATTATATTATTTCATTTTCATTGAACACTAATATACAATTAATTTTTATATAAATAAAACATTTATCTGATAAGTTTATTTTATTTGTATCCGGAATTTGTGTACAATTATTTGAAGAGGTTCCATGGAAAATAAAATTTAAGTAGATTTATAGAATATATGGCAAAAAAAAGGAAGAAGAAAACCGATGAGATGTCTTTTCTTGAGCATCTGGAAGAATTGCGCTGGCATATTATCCGTGCCATACTGGTTGTCCTCCTGTTGTCTATTGTTGCTTTCATTTACCATAATTTTATTTTTGATAACATTATCCTTGCGCCAAAAAGTTCAGAATTTATTACCAACCGGTTACTTTGCCGCTTCGGGAATATAGTACATATTCAAAAGTTATGCATAAATTCTATCCCCCTTGAGATTATCAACATTAATATGGCGGGCCAGTTTACCACCCATATCATGGTTTCACTGATTGCCGGCCTGATTATTGGATTCCCGTATGTTTTTTATGAGTTCTGGCGGTTTATGCAGCCGGCATTATATGCTACCGAAAAAAAGTATGCCAGAGGGTCTGTTTTTTACAGTTCATTACTTTTCCTTCTCGGCATTCTTTTCGGATATTATATCATCGCGCCGCTGTCGGTTAATTTTCTGGGATCCTATTCTGTCAGCAGCCAGATTATCAATCGCATCAACCTGCGTTCTTATATTTCTACCGTATCTACCGTCGTCCTGGCCGGTGGGATCGCTTTCGAGTTACCCATATTGATTTATTTTCTGACCAAAGCCGGGCTGGTGACCCCGGATTTTTTAAAAAAATACCGTAAGCATGCCATCGTCATTATACTGATTCTCGCTGCAATTATTACACCTCCTGACGTTTTCAGCCAGATTCTCGTTTTTATCCCCTTGATCTTACTCTACGAAATAAGTATCTGGGTATCCAAACGGATAAAAAAGAAACAGGATGCTGAGTATGAAGAAGAATTTGAAGAAAAAAAAGAAGAACCCTCCACCCCCTCACAAGAAACCAGTGAACAAACAGGGGAAGGAAGTGTGGACGAAGAATCACAAACAGATGAAGAAAGCGGGGATAAAGAATCAAAAGATGATAATCCTGAAGATCAAAAATAGTTTTTTCGTTTATTTCATTAAAGCACTCGTATGAAACTCAGAACAGCCAATCTTGTAAAAAAATACAGAAAACGTACTGTAGTGGATCATGTATCCATTGAGGTAAAACAAGGAGAAATTGTAGGCCTTCTGGGGCCCAACGGCGCAGGAAAAACCACCACATTTTATATGATCGTTGGGCTGATACGACCTTTAGTAGGGAAAATTTTTCTTAATGAAGAAAATATTACTAACCTGCCTGTTTATAAACGGGCACGCCGTGGCATTGGATACCTGGCCCAGGAAGCTTCTGTTTTCAGGGGACTTAGCGTTGAGGATAATATCCTCTCCGTGATGGAAATGTCTGATTTTTCAAAAGCCGAACAAAAAGAAAGACTTGAGTCACTGATCGGGGAATTTGGTTTGGAGAAAATACGGAGAAATAAGGGCAATCAACTCTCCGGAGGAGAACGGAGACGAACGGAAATTGCCAGGGCACTGGCCTTAAAACCTCATTTCATCCTGTTGGATGAACCTTTTGCAGGGGTTGATCCCATCGCCGTTGAAGATATCCAGGAAATTGTCGCTCATCTGAAAGATAAAAACATAGGCATTCTAATTACCGACCATAACGTTCATGAAACTCTCTCTATTACCAACAGGGCTTATCTTCTTTTCGAAGGAAAAATTATGAAATCAGGAACCAGTGAAGAGCTTGCCGAAGATGAACATGTCCGCAGGGTGTACCTCGGGAAAAACTTTGAACTGCGCAGATAGTTGGTTTTTCTTCGGACAGGGGTTAAAACGAATACCGGTAAGCTACGATCCGGTTGTTATTAAATGTAGGCACCAGCAACATACCAGAGGCAATGACAAAATCGATATCCGCAGCCTGCATATGAATAGGGGTAGTATCCAATAACAGGACTTTCTCTCCTCCCGGCCTCACAAGATGAACATGCCCGCTCCAGTCGCTGATCAGATAATTGCCATGCCCATCAGATTCCAGGCCGTCAATACTACCGGTATGAAGAATATAATCGTCAATCTTACGGCTCTTCATATCTATACTGACGATCCTGTCCTTCAGCCCCGCCAGCAACATGTTCCTTTCTGCAAACAACCCATTTGGACTCTGCAAACGTTTATCATATACCCACTTCATAAAAATGCCGTTACTCAAACGGTAAATAGCCGATCCTCCCATGTCAGAAACATAGACATTCCCCTGAGAATCTATGGCAACGTCATTAAGAAACTTTGAGAGTGTATCTGTATATCTCCGGATAATTCTTTTTTCAGGAATGCTTATTTCCACCAATGACTGTCTGTCTGAAACAAAGAGTTTATCCTTGAACAGGGCGAGACCTTTCGGAGCATCCAGTCCTTTTACCCATTCTTTTTCTGTAATGTTCCCGTCCGGATCCAGCAAAGAGATAAAACCGTTCCCGTCCTTGCCCATCGGCGTCCCGTTGACGTTAGAAACATAAATCATATTCCGCAATGAATCGTATAGTACACTCTCAGGAACCCGTAGCTCAGGCAAAGAAACCCATATCTTTTTCAGTTTTTTTTCATTGATAAAAGTTTTTCCCTTCCCTGTGATGGCAGTCCCCAGCTTTTCCCCTTTCTTTCTCCCGGAAGGATGATAGCATCCGGTAGTAAATCCGGCTAAAAAGGCAACGATTATGATAAAAATTTTTTCCCCATTCATTATTTATAAATTTCTTCAGAACAAAATTAAAAAAATATCTTATGATTGAACTTTCACACCTGAACCACCGTAGAGATATCTTATTTGATTTTCAGGAAGAAAAAAATTCCTATCTTTGCGGGAAATTTTGCGGGTGTGGCGGAATTGGTAGACGCGTCAGACTTAGGATCTGGTGCCTTCGGGCGTGGGGGTTCGAGTCCCTTCATCCGCACTATTAAAAAGATATTACAGACCGCTGAAAAAGCGGTTTTTTTAACAATTTAACCACAAGAAAATGAACATAACACAGGAAAACACTGATGATCTGAATGTTACACTGACCATAGAGATTACCCCGGAAGACTATAAGGAAAGGGTAACCAAGATTCTAAAAGACTATAGAAAAAAAGCTGTGATGGACGGGTTCCGACCGGGAAAAGTCCCTTTTGGTTTAATCAGCAAATTACACCGTGTGCCTGTGCTGGTTGATGAAGTAAACAAACTGTTAAACGAATCCATCACAAAGCACATTGAAGAAAACAAATTAAAGGTATTGGGTGAACCTCTTCCCAATGAAGAAAAAAAGGAAGAATTTGATTGGGAAAAACAGGATATTTTCAATTTTCACATAGATCTGGGGTTATCCCCTGAATTGGAGATCACCTTATCCAAAAGAATCAAAGTTCCATACTACAAAATCACAATAGATGATCAACTAACACAGGAAACCATTGATAATTATCTCACCCAGCTAGGTGAGATGAAAGAGATGGATGAAATAGGTGAAGAAAATATGGTGGAAGGGACCTTAACAGAAACGGATCAGGAAGGAAAACCACTGAAAGATGGAATTACAACAGAAAACGCAGTGATCAACATCACCGATATTAAGGATGAAAACACCAGAAAGTCCCTGTTGGGGAAACATAAAGAAGAAAAAATAGTGTTGAAAATCAAGCATGCCATTCCGGGAGAAAATGAACGGGCAGCCATGCTGAAAATAAAAGAAGAACGCCTGGCCGATGTACATCCTCATTTTCTGTTTGAAATAACCGGGATTCGCCGGTTTCAAAAAGCAGAAGAAAACCAGGAAACCTATGATAAATTATTCGGCAAAGATATCATAAAAAGCCATGAGGAATTCGTGAAAAAAATCAACGGGGTTATCCGGCAGCAACTGGATGGAGAAAGTAACCTTCGGTTTCAAACCGATGCCAGAAAGAAAATGATTTCCCTGGTCCGTCCGCCCCTTCCCGAAGATTTTCTCAAACGCTGGCTTATTGCTGTGAATAAAGAAAAGTTTTCTCCCGAAGAAATAGAAAAAGATTTTCCTGTGTTTATTGAAGACTTGAAATGGCAACTTATCCGGGATAATATTGCCGAAAAAACAGCAATCAAGATTACCGAGGAGGAAATACATGATTATGCAATGGCCGTGACAAGAGAACAATTCAGACAGTACGGACTCGGATATCTCCCTGATAAACAGGTCACCCAGTATGCCCGGGAACGACTGACCAAAGAAGAAGATCATAATCGTTTTGTTTCCGCTATCATGAATAATAAAGTATCTGATTACCTGAAGACAGCGGTTAAACTGGACGAAAAAGAAATTTCACGGGAAGATTTTACTAAAATGCAAAAAGAGGAAAAAGAAAAAGAAACAAAATAGTTATTACTTTTATGTTCTAACTTAAAATAATTTATTATGAAAACAAAGGATGATTTTAAAAAATTTGCTACCAAACATATGGGCATCAATAGCCTGGGCCTGGAAAAATACACTTCTGTCTATAACAGCTATATCTCACCTACGATCATTGAAGAAAGGCAATTGAATGTAGCCTCCATGGATGTCTTTTCCCGGTTGATGATGGACCGGATTATATTTATCGGATTACCTATCGACGATGACGTTTCCAATATTGTGGAAGCCCAGTTACTTTATCTCGAATCTTCCGATCCGGGGAAAGATATCCAGATTTATTTCAATACGCCGGGGGGGTCGGTTTATGCCGGACTGGGGATTTATGATACCATGCAATATATCAATTGCGACATTGCTACCATTTGTACTGGTATCGCTGCCTCTATGGGAGCCGTTTTACTTTGTGCAGGAGCAAAAGGAAAACGCTCGGCCCTGAAACACGCAAGAGTGATGATCCACCAACCCATGGGGGGAGTCCAGGGACCGGCATCCGATATAGAGATTACTACACGTGAAATCGTTAAACTCAAACATGAGCTTTATAATATCATTGCCGATCACAGCGGAAATTCCATAAAAAAAGTCACCAAGGATTCCGACCGGGACTTCTGGATGACCGCTGAAGAAGCAAAAGAATATGGTATGATTGATGAGATCCTGATCCGGAACGAAAAAAAATAGTTTCATTTTAAATATTTATTAAAACCGGGACATGGGCAAGGAATCCTATTATTATTTTTCATAACTTTGTCTATCCTTAAACCCAAAATTTATGGAACGTTGTTCATTTTGCGGACGTGAAAAAAAAGATACAAACCTTCTTATCTCCGGCATTAGCGGATATATATGTGACCATTGTATCGAGCAGGCCTATGGGATTATGAAAGAAGAACTGAAAGGGAAAAGCAGTTTTAAGGTTGATGATCTTCAATTGTTAAAACCGGCAGAAATCAAAAAGTTCTTAGATCAATATGTCATAGGGCAGGAAGAAGCCAAAAAATATATTTCCGTAGCTGTTTATAATCACTACAAACGGTTGATGCAACCGCCTTCCCCGGATGATATAGAGATAGAAAAATCGAACATTATCCTGGTGGGGGAAACAGGGACGGGAAAAACACTTATTGCCCGCACCATCGCCAAGATGCTTCACGTACCTTTTACCATTGTGGATGCGACCGTTCTTACAGAAGCCGGCTATGTGGGCGAAGACATCGAAAGTCTGCTGACCCGTCTTTTGCAGGCAGCCGACTATGATGTAACTGCTGCTGAGAAAGGCATCGTTTTTATTGATGAACTGGACAAAATCGCCCGGAAAGGCGATAATCCTTCCATCACCCGCGATGTCTCAGGGGAAGGAGTCCAGCAAGGTTTGTTAAAATTGCTGGAAGGATCCATTGTGAACGTGCCCCCCCAGGGTGGGAGAAAACACCCTGAACAAAAAATGATCCCGGTGGATACGAAAAATATACTTTTCATCTGTGGCGGGGCCTTTGACGGTATTGAGAAAAAAATTGCCCAACGTCTCAACACACAGGTCGTCGGCTTCGGAGCTTCTAAAAACCGTGAACGGATCGACAAGGAGAACCTGCTTCAATACATTGCCCCTCAGGACCTGAAAACATACGGGCTTATTCCTGAGATTATCGGACGGCTTCCTGTGCTCACCTACCTGCACCCCCTTGACCGGACCGCCTTACGCCGCATATTAACAGAACCAAAGAATGCTATCATAAAACAATATATTAAGCTGTTTAAAATGGATGGAATCGAACTTTCTTTCCATGAAGAAGTTCTGAGTTATATTGTTGATAAAGCTATCGAATTTAAGCTGGGGGCACGTGGCCTGCGGTCTATCTGCGAAAATATCATGATGGATGCCATGTTTGACACCCCCGGCACAAACCGGAAAAAACTTAACATCACTCTCAAATATGCCAAGCAAAAGCTGGAAGGAGTTAACCTGCAAAAATTAAAAGTTGCCTGAATTTTTTTTTGAATTATTATTTTTTTACTTTTATGCCGAAGACTAAAGAATAAATGAATATAAATTATACATATTGGTGCTGGCTTTACGGGATAACCCGATTACCGTAAGGCGATTACTATATAAACAAACCTATGTCAGGGCTTATCGTTTACGGTAAGCCTTTTTTTTTGGATTAAAATCAGAAAAATGGAAAAAATCAGGTTCAGGACAATGACAAAAAAGATCCTGTCAGACACCCATACTCCGGTAAGCATATATTTGAAGATGAGGGAAATATACCCCCTCTCTATTCTTTTAGAGAGTTCAGACTACCACAGCAGCGAAGACAGCCTGTCCATCATCTGCCTGCAACCATTAACCACGATTACCGTTGACCATTTCAATGTATCTGAATATATCCAGGGTCAGGAAATACGAAATTATCTCCTGCAAGAGTCTTTTGCATCCGTCTTTAATAAATTCATGAGCCGTTTTGATTTTTCTCCCGGACACACTTTCCCTCCCAACGGATTTTTCGGATATATGGGATACCAAGCTATTCAATATTTCGATACAATCCGTCTATCAGCACCGGAGAAAAAAAAATATACCATTCCGGATATCCGGTATAGCTTATATAAATTTATCATCACCATCAACCACTTCAGTAATACCTTATACCTCACCGAGAATTTGTTTGACGGTGAAAAGTCCGGGATCGAAAAAATAGAGATGTTCATACAAAATATGAATATTTCCGAAGGCCGGTTTTCACTTGTAGGTGAAGAACGTTCAAATATTTCAGACCAGGATTTTATCTCGATGGTGAAAACCGGGAAAAAACATTGTTTCCGTGGGGATGTATTCCAAATTGTGCTATCCAGACAATATGAACAAACTTTTCGGGGAGATGATTTCAATCTGTACAGAGCATTACGCTCCATCAACCCTTCACCCTACCTTTTTTATTTTGATTACGGTGATTATAAAATTTTCGGGTCTTCCCCGGAAACGCATCTTAAGGTCATTAATAACCGGGCATCCATCAATCCCATCGCCGGTACATTTAAGCGGACCGGCAAGGATGAAGAAGATAAAATAAAAGCTTCTGAACTGATGCACGATGAAAAGGAAAATGCCGAGCACATCATGCTGGTGGACCTGGCCCGCAACGATTTGAGCAGATACGGCCATGATATCCGGGTTGAAAAATTCAGGGAGATTCAATTTTATTCTCATGTCATTCATATGGTCTCAAAAGTATCTGCGCAACTAAATAAAGAAGCCGGAGCCACCGAAGTGCTGGGAGCAACCTTCCCGGCCGGCACGTTAACAGGGGCCCCAAAATATAAAGCCATGCAACTAATTGATATCATTGAAAATCAAGCCCGCGGTTTTTACGGAGGAGCCATCGGATATATCAACATAAACAAAGATCTTAATCATGCCATCATGATCCGTTCTTTTCTCAGCAAAAACAATACCCTGTATTATCAGGCAGGAGCAGGCATCGTCTCCAAATCCAAAGAAGAAAATGAATTACAGGAAGTTAATAATAAACTGGCCGCCCTGAAAAAAGCCATTTTGATGGCCCGAGAGATTTAAAAAACAACAAAAAGATGAAAAAAATTGTGGCCATTGACAATTATGATTCGTTTACTTACAATCTTGTATCTTATGTTCGTTCCATCACCGGCAGAAGGATAGATGTTTTCAGAAATGATGAAATTCCGCTGGAAAGAATTAAATATTATGACAAAATCATTATCTCCCCCGGGCCCGGCATCCCATCTGAGGCAGGACTTTCCTCCCAGATTATAAAAGAATACTGCACTACTAAAAGCATTTTGGGAATATGCTTAGGCCACCAGGCTATTGCAGAAGTTTTCGGAGGCACCCTCCTCAACCTGGAGAAACCTTTTCACGGCGTAAAATCAGAAATCCGTCTATTGACAACCGACGCTTTATTCAAGAATATTCCTGAGACCATCCAGGCAGGAAGATATCACTCCTGGGTGGTGGACAGAGAGAAACTGCCAAACACATTGGAAGTCAACAGTGAAGATGTGTCGGGACAAATTATGGGCATCAGCCACAAAAAATATGATGTCAAAGGATTGCAGTTTCACCCCGAGTCCATCATGACAAAATATGGATACCGGATAATGGAGAATTGGATAAGAAGATGATGCGATGAAGCGAAGAGTAAAAAGATATAAAATACAAGAGCAGGGAAATAGAAAAATTTATGCCTTGCATCTTGTTCATCACATTTGTTTCTTGAAAGAAAGGAATTGTTAGAAGTCTTCTAAAGTATAAAAGTCATAATAAATTGAAATTAAACTTTTAATAAAATGAAAGAGATTCTGGAAATGCTGATGCAGGGCAAGGTTCTGGATCAGACAGAAGCACGGGGGGTATTGACAAGAGTAGCTTCGGGTGTTTATACGGATATTGAGATCGCCTCGTTCCTTACAGTTTATTTAATGAGAAAGATCACCTCTGAAGAATTAACAGGGTTCAGGGATGCGCTGCTTGATCTGGCTGTTCCGGTCAACCTGAACGGATATGATATCATGGATGTATGCGGGACTGGCGGTGACGGAAAGAACACATTTAACATCTCCACACTCACCGCTTTTGTAGTCGCCGGCGCCGGCGCCAAAGTGGTCAAACACGGGAATTCCGCCGCTTCTTCAGCAGCCGGATCTTCCGATATCATGCAGTTTTTTGGATATACGTTCTCTAATAGGGACGAAAAGCTGAAAAAAGAACTGGAAGAAACCGGCATCACCTATTTGCATGCCCCTCTTTTTCATCCTGCACTGAAAAACGTTGCACCCGTCAGAAAAGCACTAAAACTAAAAACCTTTTTTAACATCCTTGGACCCATGGTAAATCCGGCCCGGCCTGCAAAACAGCTAATCGGCGTTTTTAATAAAGAAGTGCAGGATATTTATGCAGAAGTATATGCGGGAACCTCTGTCTCTTATGCACTGGTCTATTCCCTGGATGGATATGATGAAATCAGCCTGACATCAGATTTTAGATTGATGACAAACCGGGCAAGCCGGAACGTTACCCCTGCTGAAATATCTCTCGGGTACATACAACCCCGGGACATATCCGGAGGAAACAATATTAAAGAAAATGCTTCTATTTTCCTGAGCATATTACAAGGGGAAGGGACGCCAGCCCAGAATGATGTTGTCCTGGCCAATGCCACCGTGGCCTTACAATGTTATTTCCCGGATATGTCCCGGGAGGAGGCACTTCAAACGGCTAAAGAATCTTTGCTCGGAAGAAAAGCCCATCGTGTTTTCGAAAAATTAATTAGTTTGCAACCATGACTATCCTAGAGAAAATAGTCCGCCACAAAAAAAAAGAACTCATATATACAAAGAAAGAAACGCCTGTACGTATTCTTAAGGTATGTCCTTATTTTTACCGAAAACCCCTATCGCTCAGACGGGCGTTGTCGGATCCAAAAAATGCCGGGATCATTGCCGAATTTAAAAGATCCTCCCCCTCCAGGGGACCCATCCATGAATATGCTATCCCCGGAGATATTGCTATAGGTTATGAAAAATCCGGGGCCACAGGCATTTCCATACTCACGGATAAAAGATTCTTCAAAGGAAGGAAGAATGATCTGATAATAACCAGAGGAGAAACCTCCCTCCCAGTCCTTCGGAAAGATTTTATCGTTGATGAATATCAGATTATCGAGTCCAAAGCCTTCGGTGCAGATGTGATCTTGTTAATCGCCGCTATCCTGGATAAGAAAGAAATAACAAAGTTCGCCCGCCTGGCTAAAAAACTGGAGCTGGAAATCCTGTTCGAGATCCATGATGCTTCGGAGCTGACTAAAATCCCGGAAGAAGCTGATATGGTGGGAGTTAACAACAGAGACCTGAAAACATTCGAGGTAAACATCCGCAAATCAATGGAACTTGCTCCCCTGATCCCGGAACATATGGTGAAAGTATCTGAAAGCGGAATCAGTAAACCTGAGATCATTACCCATTTGAAAGATTACGGATACAGCGGCTACCTGATAGGCGAAACATTTATGAAAACAGCCGATCCCGGCAGAACATGCAGCGATTTTATAAAGCAACTATCATATATTTAACCAAAAAATATGAAAGACATTACCGGAAAAATAAAAATCAAGGTATGCGGGATGAGAAATCCGGCAAATATTGAAAAACTGATAAAACTGGATATCGATTACATCGGATTTATCTTTTATAAAAAGTCTCCCCGTTATGTTGGGCACCTTTCAAGGGATGTCCTGAAACAAATCCCTGGGGATATGCATAGTGTCGGGGTCTTTGTCAATGGTGAACCCTGCCTGGTCAGTCATACCATACAAAGTTTTTCACTCGATTACATCCAGTTACATGGAGATGAGAGTCCTGAATATTGCATGCGGATCAAACAGGAACAACCCGGTATCAGGATTATCAAGGCTTTTGGGATAATGGACACCATTGACAATGAACTTTTGAAAACCTACACGGGGGTAGCGGATTTCTTTTTGTTTGACACCTCAATCCCCGGTTATGGAGGTAGTGGAAAATCATTCAACAGGGATATCCTCCGCCACTACAACCTGGATATTCCGTTTTTCCTGAGTGGAGGCATAGATGAATCCATCCTGAAGGATAAAGAAACGCTCTCCCTGCCGGGGTTACATGCCCTGGATATAAATAGCCGGTTTGAAACAGTCCCCGGCGAAAAAAATATCCGCCATATAGAAACATTTATAGAAAAACTTAACCACCATGTCAAAGATAAGCGTAAGTAAAGAAGGTTATTACGGAGAATTCGGAGGAGCTTATATCCCTGAGATGCTTTATCCGAATATCCGGGAGCTACAGAAAAATTACCTTTCTGTTCTGGAAAGTCCTTCTTTCAGGGAAGAATATCAATCATTGTTAAAGGATTATGCCGGACGTCCTACACCGTTATATTTTGCAGAAAGATTGTCAACTTATTATAAGACAAATATCTATCTGAAAAGAGAAGACCTGACCCACACGGGAGCTCATAAGATCAACAATGCCATCGGACAGATCCTGCTGGCCAGAAAACTGGGGAAAAAGCGGATTATTGCCGAGACAGGTGCCGGCCAGCATGGGGTGGCTACAGCAACGGTCTCTGCACGTATGGGTATGGATTGCACGGTTTATATGGGAATACTGGATATAACCCGTCAAAAGCCCAATGTGGAACGGATGAAACTGCTCGGAGCAAAAGTTGTCCCGGTAGAACAAGGGAACGGAACCTTAAAAGATGCCGTAAACGAAGCCCTGAGAGACTGGATATCCCATCCTGATGACACTTATTATCTCATCGGTTCGGTGGTAGGACCGCACCCGTATCCAGATTTGGTCGCCCGCCTGCAATCCGTGATCAGTGAAGAAGTAAAATGGCAGTTCGCAGAAAAAACAGGAAGCGAAAACCCGGATGCTATCATCGCTTGTGTCGGTGGAGGCAGCAATGCTTCCGGTATTTATTATCATTATCTGGATCGTCCCGGTGTGCGCCTGATGGCCGTAGAAGCCGGAGGATTGGGTATTGACACGGGAAAAACGGCTGCAACCATTGCCCTGGGGAAAACAGGAATCCTCCATGGCAGTAAAACATACGTAATGCAAAATGATGACGGACAGATTACCGAGCCCTACTCAATATCTGCCGGGCTGGATTATCCGGGCATCGGTCCTATGTTAAGTTATCTTTTTAAAGAACACCGGGGGGAGTTTTATACCGTCAATGACCATGAAGCTATCCATGCAGCCAGATTTCTGGCCCATCAGGAAGGGATTATCCCTGCCCTCGAATCTGCCCATGCCTTGGCCATCCTGGAAAAAATAACATTTCAACCCCAACAACACATTGTCATCAATCTATCAGGCCGTGGAGACAAAGACCTGGAAACCATATTAAAATATTTGGAATGATGAAATAATGAGATTTACAAAACTTCTATCATTTTTCTTCTCGAAAACCCGGAGAGCTGAGCTACTTTTATCATTTTACTTTCATCTTTTATCTTTATAATATGAACCGTATAGACAGATTATTTCAACAAAAAACCGAAAAGGTTCTCTCTGTGTATTTTACCGCCGGATATCCTGCTTTGGACAGTACGGTAAAAATTATTAAAGCCCTCTCTGAAACCGGGGCGGATATGGTTGAGATAGGCATTCCTTTTTCCGATCCCGTTGCAGACGGGCCTGTCATACAACACAGTAGTGCAGTGGCATTAAAAAAAGGAATATCGCTAAAAGCAGTCCTTGCTGGACTGACAGAAATCAGGAACATAACGGACATCCCTTTATTGATCATGAGTTACCTGAACCCCATATTTCAATACGGAGTGGAAAAGTTCTGTAAAGATATCTCAGCCATCAGTATTGACGGAGTCATCATCCCGGACCTTCCTCCGGAAGAATATAAAAAACTTTACAAATCGGATTTCAGGGCTCATAACATAAAAAACATTTTTCTGATCACTCCTCAAACGCCACCCGACCGGATTAGATATATCGACCGGGAAGGGGAAGGATTTTTATATGTGGTTTCCTCACAATCCACTACCGGCATGAAAAACTCCTTTTCTGAAGAACAGATAGATTATTTCAGATCAATCCGGGATATGCAACTTAAAAATAAACTATTGGCAGGTTTTGGTATCTCGAATCAGAAAACTTTTGAACAAGCCTGCCGCTATCTTCATGGGGCCATTGTTGGCAGTGCTTACGTAAAAGTCCTGGGGGGAAAAAATGATATACGAAAAACAACCAAAGCATTTATTCATGGGCTGAAGAACAAATAATTATTTTGGACTTCCTGGCGTCCGGAGATTAAAAAAGCCGTCCCGAAATATTGGGGACGGCTTTTCAAAATCATACAATGATTAATGTTTCACCCACTTGCGATGGTATCCCAGTTCTATTTCTTTGGTAATATCACCTTTTGTCAGGGTGGCTATGTTATCGCATTTACCATCGCCATAATCAAGTGTCACCGGATCACGATCATCAATCTGTATTTCCACTGTCCCGCTCTTGATAAACCGGCAGGAAGCAGCCCATTCCAGCGGAGAGGTGATCACTTTCTGATATGTATGCCCGCGGAAGTTGGTTCCATTGGCTTCTCCGGTAATAAAAAACACATCATCCCATGGGTTCCGGGTTTCAGCACCTTCTGCCCACTCACGGTATCTCACAAAATCACGCGTCATGAAAACCGTATCATTCTTAGTGATCTTACCTCCTTCGATCTGAACCCTGAATACCAGATTTCCGTTATCATTTTCACCTTCGTTTTTAACGGTACGGGTTCCTTCCACATGGATACCATTGCAATAATAATTTACAAGTTTTATGGTCCTTTCCGAACCGGGTTTCATGTAACGATCCGTAATCTTGATTACGATCTTACCGCTACGTGTCTGACCCCAGAAACCGGTACACAGATCACCGTAATCAATGGTAATAACCTTGGGCCAACGTGTTGAATCGGGATGATCTACCGTAACTTTCGGGCAGGTATCCACCGTAGCGGATTTCAGGGTCGAACCATCATTGTTGTATATCCATCCGTCCACCATGATCACCGCCTGGTCTGCTGTATTGTATGCATCATCAAGCAGATTTTCCATCAGTGCATTATCCTGAACCGTCGTTTCTTCAT
>CAYLJE010000001.1:68524-71392 GCA_964383915.1 uncultured Rikenellaceae bacterium | reverse complement strand
ATATACAAAAAACCCGTTTCCAGACGACATCACAAACGACGCAGGCTCAAAACAGGTCAGAACATACATTAGGATATCAAATCAGCGTTTTTTCTTTACTCGTGGATATGACCATGTTCCATCTCGGAGGGCATTGCGTCACGCACGCCGATAACCTCACCAATGAAATGTAATTCTTTACCAGCCAACGGATGATTAAAGTCCATCACCACATGGTCTTCTTTCAGGGAAGTGATGGTGCCGGAAAGATTATTTCCCTGTTCATCTACCATAGGAACCGCATTCCCTTCATAGAGCATCTCTTCCTGCAGTTTTCCCTCAACAACAAAAGTTTCCTTAGGAACTGAAACAACAGCATTTTCATTATACTCCCCATAAGCCTCTTCCGCCGACAGAGTGAAGTCAAAATTTTCACCTTCTGTGAGGCCGGACAACTTTTCTTCAAAAGATGGAAGTAAACTACCAATACCTAAGATGACTGTTAAAGGATTTTTCTGTGTGACCTTTTCAAGGACTTCCTTATCTTTTCCATTCTCTCTCAGTTCGTATGTAATGGAAACTACTTTTTTCTTTTCAACTTTCATAATTATTTAATTAAAAATGAGCCTGTAAAGAAATGAAAAAAACAGCCACTTCCCAACTAACTGATAAAAAAGCAGCAAAAGAGGAACGAAACCATTTCTTCTTGTCCGCACGCTGTCGCTGAAGCTTTAGCGCAGGCGCCTGAGTAGCTTCAGCGTAGGCGCATGGCGGCCGATGGAAGGCGGATTAAAAGAGATAAATCCTGTAAATATGGGAATAATATGATAACGAAAGAGTCTCTTCTTTTCAGAAACTGAGTTCTACCCTGAAAACAGGATTTGAATAAGGAGTATAATGTGTCTCTCCAAGGTAAAAAAGCAAGATAATGTTTACAGCACTCCGCGGACCTACAGGCTCATGTAATCCAATGCCTCCTAACCAGGAATGTATCCAGAAACGATTTCCGGTTTCGGTAGTCGGCGTGACAGTACCAAAATACCTGTTATCCATATTAAGTGTTTCATAATCTCCTTCAAGGAACAGTCCACCATTGAATTTAACAGGTAAAATATTGGAAAAACGCTTTATGAAAAGGTAACGGGAAAATAATTTGGGCCCATAGATATTGGTCCCGTAACTATAGAAAGGAGTTCTTACGTGATAATATTCATAGGTGAAACCAGTGCCGATACTTAAACGCGTAGTAATCCGGTATCCTGCAAGCGGGGCAACGACGATATCGGTAATTGCGCCAAATTGCAAACCGAAATGACCACCAAAATAAAAACGATTCAGAATTTCAGATTTATTGTTTCCTTCCTTATTACTTTTATTCAAATCATTTTGCATACTTCCCAAAGCCGGGTATGAGGAAGTAAGCAGAGTAATGAAAACAAATGAAATAATAAAAAGCATCTTCCTGTTTTTTCGTTTGATCATCATAAAAAAGTTTATTTTTCTGATTCCATTTTTCTATTCCACGAAATTATAATAATATTATAATGTCAGTGCATATTTAATTAAAATAATTAATATTTTAGAACAATGAATGTTATTATCACAGGTGCCAGCAGAGGCATCGGTTATGAAATCACAAAGTCTTTTTCCCGGGTGCCGGATATAAAGATTGGCGTGATTGCCCGCAACAAAAAAAAACTTGACCATCTGGTGCAGGAAACAATATCTCAAAATGTTGAGATCATTCCCTATAACTATGACCTGTCCCAACTACCGGATCAACCTGAATATCTTTCAAATCAAATACGGAAAGATTTTGAAAAGCTGGATATTGTAGTAAACAATGCCGGTCTGCTTATAAACAAGCCTTTCTCTGATTTGCAGACGGCAGATTACCTGCAAAGCTTGTTGGTTAATTTTCTGGCTCCTGCCCTCTTTATCCGTGAGCTGGTCCCATTATTTGAAACATCACATATCCGGCACATTGTTAACATTGGCAGTATGGGCGGATATCAGGGAAGTGAGAAATTCCCGGGCCTGACAGCATATAGTACCTCTAAAGCGGCTTTGGCAAACCTCACCGAAAGTCTGGCCGTTGAGCTAAAAGACAAAAAAATACGAGTTAATTGCCTGGCACTGGGTGCCGTACAAACTGAAATGCTGTCCGAAGCTTTTCCGGGATACAGGACTCCTGTAAATGCTGAAGATATGGGAGCATTTATTTTCCGGTTTGCTACCACTGCCGGCAAGGTCATGAACGGGAAAATCATCCCGGTTTCATTGTCTGCTCCATAGCTCCTCATCATTCATTGAATACAATTCCGGACATGGGTACCGGATCACACAACCTTTGCCTGGAAATCGAACATGACAGCAAACTTTTATCATAGTGCGGTTTAAAAAATAATTTTATTTTTGATAGTTATAACCGTTAACCTATCGAAGACATGGGGGAAAAAATATTTTCATTCAGAGACAGCAAGAAACGGTGTCATTGCCTGTGGTCTGACTTATAATTATCTGATGGAAAACTTTCAGGACAGGGGAATGTCCTTCCACATTCTGAAACTTTACAATTATTCTCTAAAAACAAAGACAATACGATGAGAACCTTCTTTACCGGGAAAGATCTGGAACAGTTAAAAAAAAGGGGTATCTCCCGGGAACTTGTGGACAGGCAACTGGAACAATTCCGTAGGGGTTTTCCTTTTGCTGATATCCGTCGTCCGGCAGTACCGGGGGATGGTATATTCACGATCCCGGAGCATGAAAAAAACCGGTTAATTGATCTTTATAAACAAAAAAAAAACAGCTACAACATTGGCAAATTCGTTCCTGCATCAGGAGCTGCTTCCCGAATGTTCAAAAACCTTTTTGCGTGGGTTGAGA
>CAYLJE010000001.1:0-68424 GCA_964383915.1 uncultured Rikenellaceae bacterium | reverse complement strand
CCTGCATCAGGAGCTGCTTCCCGAATGTTCAAAAACCTTTTTGCGTGGGTTGAGAGAGGTCCTGTCGGAGAAGAAAAAGGAAATGATCCGGCATTACCACCTGACGTACAATTATTTTTTGACAGGTTAGACCGTTTTGCTTTTTATAATGATCTGAAGAAAGTATTGGCAGATCAGGGGAAAAACCTTTCCCGGTTAAGAAAAGACCGCCGTCATATGGAGATTCTTTCTTTTCTATTGTATAATCCCGGCCTGAAGTATGGTTCTCTGCCCAAAGGACTGATCTTGTTTCACAGCTATCCTGACAAAAACCGGACGGCTTTTGAAGAACACCTGGTTGAGGGAAGCATGCATATGGGAAGTAATAACAGAACCATACCTATTCATTTTACTGTCTCTCCGGAACATATGAAGAAATTTAAGAGTAAAATGAAAGAAGTCCGTTCCTATTATGAAAAGTTGTCGGGGATACATTACCATGTCACCTATTCTGTTCAGAAACCATCCACTGATACCATCGCAGTGACCCCTGATAACCAGCCTTTCCGGTTACAGGACGGAGGGTTCCTGTTCAGACCGGGGGGTCATGGAGCCCTTATTGAAAACCTGAATGAACTGCAGCAAGATATTATCTTTATAAAAAACATAGACAATGTGGTTCCTGACCGCCTGAAGGAAGAACCCATCCAATATAAAAAGTTACTGGGAGGTATTTTGATAGATATCCTTGAAAAAATTTACTATTGGCTGAAACTGATGGATTACAGGATTTTATCGGAAGAGGAAACCGACCAGCTTACAGTCTTTGCAACCGATGTTCTGCTTTTGGATTTCTCCGAAGATACTCACTCCCTTTCGCCAAAGGAAAAACAGCAGTACCTGTATGGTATGCTACATCGTCCGCTCCGTGTATGTGGTATGGTAAAAAATGAGGGAGAGCCCGGAGGAGGACCTTTCTGGGTGGCCGGAAAGGATGGGCGGTTAACCCTGCAGATTATCGAAAGCGCCCAGATAAACATGGATGATTCTGTGTATAAGCAGGTGGTTTACAGATCAACACATTTCAATCCGGTGGATCTGGTTTGTGCAATAAAGGATCATAAGGGCCATAAATTTGACCTGAGATTGTTTGTTGATCCGGATACTTATTTTATTTCTGAAAAATCATACGATGGCAAAGAGCTGAAAGCCTTAGAATTGCCTGGTTTATGGAACGGCTCTATGGCTCGTTGGATTACCTTGTTTATCCAGGTGCCGGCTACTACGTTTCATCCTGTAAAAACAGTAAACGATTTATTAAGACCTGAACATCAGGGAGTATGAAGATAGTTTAGAGTTTCATTATTTAAGTTTTATCCTGTACTATTATTCATCCTGGCCAAAAGGGGCTGTATGGTTATTATACTGAAAGATAACAAAATCCCTTTGTGCCTTGAGTATATTCACCAGGTATAAAACCAGGTTTTTGGACTCTCCCAGTATATTGAATAACAAAATACTCGGTCTTGTTTTAATATTACTGTGTTTTTTTATCAGTTTCACATGTTTTTTCTGAAGGTTTTTGATCTCACTCAGAATATCTTTTTGTAAGGATAATGTCTCTTCGATGTTTTCAAAGTTATCAGACTTAATGGCCTGAATAATATAATTAAACAAGGTTGAGATATCTTCATTTATTTGCAGGAGGGATCCCATCTGTTCGGTGGGTAACAAGGGATGATTATTATCTATATGTTTAAAGATCGGTGTATGGATATAGGTAAGACAATGGGCAGTTTCCCGAAGATAATCAAGAGCCTGGACATAATAATGTCCGGTTTCTATGGAGTCCTCCTCCAGGCGTCTGATGGTAAAATAAACATTGTCCTTCAGTTCCTTGACTTCTTTGTTTAGTGTTACAATTTCTTTCTGAATATCTTTCAGCTTCTTCCGGTTTTCTTTGCTAAAATAAAGAATGGTCTGATAATAAAGTTTGGATGACTGCAAAAGGATAGAGATGGTTTCTGATTTACATTTATAAAAAACATCCTCTCCTTTCATCTCTCCGGTACTACTGATAATCTCTTCTTTCCTATGCTTTTCATCTTCCCGTTTTGAATGAATAATTCTGTTCTTAAGGATCAGATAAGAATCCAGGGCTACGAAAGCGAGGATTCCATAAATTTTCCCATAAAAAATGATAAATGCAATAATGAAAGAAATGGTAAAAGCGATCAATGCAGTCATGAACCACCCGGTAACAACCACGACGACCCCAGTAATACGGTAAACAGCACTTTCCCTGCCCCAGGCCCTGTCGGCAAGGGAGGTTCCCATCGCAACCATGAACGTTACATATGTGGTTGACAGAGGAAGTCTCAGAGAGGTTCCCAGGGCTATCAGGATACTGGCAACCACCAGGTTTACCGAAGCCCTGACCATATCAAAAGCAACTCCTTTTTCTTTCTTCAATTTGTTGTATTCGGTACGGTCAAACCTTTTATTGACAGCTTCCCTAATATTTTCCGGCACAACATATTGAATAAATTTTGAAATGCCGACGGTTTGTCTGACAATGGTACGGGCGATAAAAGAAGATTCGAACCGTTCCTGGCCCTCTTCCTGTCGGCTAAGATCGATGGTGGTAGCTGTAACTGTCCTCGCTTTTTTGGAAAAAGCCATTGTAAATATCATAATTACTCCAGCCAGTAACAGGTAAAGCGTAGGGGTTTTAACAGGGCCGGCGAGAGCAGTCATTAAATAACTATTTGGATCCGAAGCTCCCGAATGGATAAAATCAAGATAAGATTCCACACCGGCAAGCGGAACGCCTATGAAGTTTACCAGGTCGTTTCCGGCAAAAGCCATGGCCAGGGCGAAAGTCCCAACAAGAACAATAAACTTCAGAATATCTACCTTGAAAAAACTTAAAAAAAACTGAAGAATAAAAGTCCATCCGATAAAACTTATCCCAAGGATTAACAGGGTATGACTTTCGAGCCACTCAAGAGTTTCCGGCGTAATAACAGAAGAACCCTTGGCTCCTTTTATCAGAATAAAATAAGTGATAGCTGTAAAAGAAAAACCACCCCACAAGGCTCCAAAATACTTAAAAGTACGTTCATAATTAAACGTAAAAACCAATCTTACAATATATTGTATAATAGACCCAACGACAAATGCGATGGCTATAGAAAACAAAATTCCTGTAATAATAGCAAGGGCTTTTCCGGAGTTGATATACGTTCCAAGGTCCTGAGGCCCGGCAGGATTTCTGATTATTTTAATAATGGAGATAGCTACGGCAGCCCCCAGGAGTTCAAATACGATAGAAACGGTTGTGGATGTCGGAAGGCCATACGTATTGAAAAAATCAAGCATGATCACATCCGTCAGCATAACAGCCAGGAACAGTAACATGATCTCATTAAAATAAAAATGTTCCGGATGAAAAATACCTTTACGTGCAACCTCCATCATTCCACTTGAAAAGGTGGCACCAACCAAAACCCCCAAAGCTGCGACCATAAGTATGACACGAAAAGACGCTGCTTTGGCCCCAATGGATGAGTTGAGGAAATTCACTGCATCATTACTGACACCTACAATTAAGTCGGAAACAGCCAGCACTAAGAGAAGAATGACTATAAAAAGGTATGACGTATGCATTTATTTTTATTTTTTTAACAAAGTAAAAATAAATAAACGATTCAAATAAATGATACAATGTTAATTAATTGTTAATTCTTTCCCGAATGGTCTTGTTCGTATTTATGAAAATAAGGATGTATAAAACATTTCTTTCAGTTAATAAAAAAAAATTACGAACGCTGTAGTAATTTTGTTATCGTTCCCAGTAGTTCTTCAATATCTACTGGTTTGGATATAAATTCCACCGCCCCGAGTTTTTTTGTTTCCTTAATATTTTCAGAGGAACCAATAGCGGATACAATGACAACGGGTATTTGCTTCAGATGCTTGTCCTTTTTTATTTTTTCAAGAAAATCAAACCCGCTGATTTCAGGCATCAGGAGGTCTAGTAAAATAAGATCGGGTTTATGTTTATCAACCAGCTTATATGCTTCACGGGCATTAAATGCTGAAATTACATTATAGCCATATTGAGCCAAAACGGCATTCAGCAAAACAATATTGGTAGAAGAATCATCTACTACAAGTATGTTTTTCCCGGACACTCGCACCCTCCTCTTTTATTACTTTGGCAAGGTATAATGACAAATATGTGCCTCGAAATAAAATCGATGATTTAAATCACCCTTTTTCGGTCAATTACATCATCTAATTAAAAATTTCTTATATTTATCCTGTATTTTAAAATTATGGACTTCTCCGAATCACATGTTAAAATAAGCAAAGTTCTGGACAACTCTTGGATTTTTAAGGACTTCCCCAAAGAAGAAAAAGAGGTCCTAATACAAAACAGCAGTCTGGTTCGGTACGAAAGCAAAGGGATGCTATTCAGGCAGCAGACACGTACATCTCATATCATGTATATTGTTTCCGGCCTGGTAAAAATCTATAAGGAAAACGGGACAAACCGGTCTGTAACCCTTAAAATAATCTCCGGAAACCATTTTGTCGGATTAGATACACTCTATGCCGGGGTTACTTACCAGTATTCTGTCTCTGCTATTGGAGATACACTTGTCCTGATTATTGATTTCGGAACATTTAATAACATCGTTCTTTCCAATGGACGCTTTGCCATGGATCTGATACGCATTTTAAGCAAAGAATCATTGTATATTTTTAGCCGGCTGAACAGTCAGACACACAAACAACTGCCGGGCAGGATTGCAGATGTACTTCTTTATTTTGCAGAAGAAATCTATCATATGTATGAATTTGAGTTTCCGCTGACACGTCATGAGCTGGCTGAGTTGGCTGGGACGACTAAAGAGAGTTTTATTCGCACTATCAACGAATTCAAGCATGACAAGATCATTAAACTGGATGGTAGAAAAGTAAAAATTACGAGTCTTGATATTGTAAAGATATTAAGTGAATTAGGCTAAATTAATTGAATATATCAAAAAAATAGTAAAAAATAAAATATTATGAAAGATTTAACGAAACTTATCCGGGAATGAACTAACCCGGGGCAGCCCGGAAGCCCCGAGGTATCACAAGGAATTATTTGTTTCCGACCCGGAGGGTCGGGGAATTAAATCATTTCTTCTCGTCCGCCATAGCGGAACGCGAAGGCGGATTAAAATTAAGAAATCCTGTTATTGTTTCGAATTCTGCTTTTCTATAATTATTAATTCACATGTGTTTATATTCATTACTGATATTCATATTGCTCTTATCCTCCTGTCAACCTCACACAGAAAAAAAACTGCACGGGTTGATTACCCAAGACGGCATGGTCGTATCTGCTCATCCCGAAGCTTCAAGGGTAGGAAAAGAGATTCTTGAAGAGGGAGGAAATGCCATTGATGCCGCTGTTGCTACCGGTTTTACCCTTGCTGTCTGTTACCCTTCAGCCGGAAATATCGGAGGGGGAGGTTTTATGGTTATCCGGTTAAAGAACGGATACTCCACCACACTGGATTTTAGGGAAAAAGCTCCGTTGCGGGCTAGTGAAAAAATGTTTCAGGATTCATCAGGAAATGTTATTCCGGGGCTGAGCACGGACAGTGATCTGGCTATCGGGGTCCCTGGGTCTGTGGACGGCTTGTTGAAAGCTCACAAAAAATTCGGACATCTGCCTTTCCAGAAAGTGATCCAACCTGCTATTGATCTGGCAGAAAAAGGATTCCCTGTTACAGAAAAACAAGCCCGTAATTTTAATCATATGAGAGGGATTTTTCTTCGTGTAAATAGCTTCATCCCTTCTTTTGTTAAAAACACACACTGGAAAAAAGGAGATACACTCGTACAGAAAAACCTGGCAGTCACGCTGAAACGTATTCGTAATTTTGGTCGAAATGGATTTTATCAGGGACCTGTGGCAGAAGCCATACTGGCACAGATAAAAGGGGATGGCGGTTGGATTACGCAGGAGGATATGGACAATTATCATTCGGTCTGGAGAGAACCTGTCAAAAGTTCTTATAAATCTTATACCATTATTTCCATGCCTCCCCCTTCCAGTGGAGGGGTAGCTCTGATTCAATTGCTCCATATGGTAGAACCTTATCCAATGCGTCAATGGGGATGGAATACCATAAAATCCGTTCATTTGATGGTCGAAGCAGAAAAAAGAGTTTATGCTGACCGCGCGAAGTACCTTGGAGATCCTGACTTTATTAATATCCCTGTCAAAAATCTAATCAGTCCGGCTTATTGCAAATTACGGATGAAAGATTTTTTACCGGATCAGGCAACTCCTTCAGACAGTATATCTTACGGAAAAACGACAAGCTACGAAAGTGAAGAAACTACTCATTATTCGGTCATAGATGCAGAAGGCAATGCAGTGGCAGTTACTACGACCCTGAACCGGAGTTATGGGAATAAGGTGGTCGTCAAAAGTGCCGGTTTTTTATTAAATAATGAAATGGACGATTTCAGCATCAAACCAGGATACCCTAATTCATATGGATTGGTTGGAGGAAAAGCCAATGCAGTTGAACCGGCCAAGCGGATGTTAAGTTCCATGACCCCTACCATCGTGGAAAAAAACGGACGACTATTTATGGTGGTCGGATCACCAGGAGGATCAACCATTATTACATCTGTATTTCAAACCTTGTTGAATGTTACCGAATACAAGATGACAATGCAGGAAGCTGTAAGCGCCGGCCGTTTTCATCATCAATGGAAACCTGATGTTATTTTTTATGAGGAAGATGCCCTGGACAGCACCGTAATAAACCAAATCCAAAAAATAGGGTATGTTCTTCAAAAAAGAGGTTCGATAGGCCGGGTGGATGCAATCCGTGTATTACCTGACAAACGGATGGAGGGAGGAGCAGACCCCAGGGGAGATGATACGGCAGAGGGTTATTAGTATTTTTTCATGGTTTTTTATTTTTTCTTTTGTCCCTTTAGAAACAAATTCAATAATCTAAAGTATAAAGAGTCAGTATAAAGAATTAGTAAAAAGTTTTTTTAGCAAAATTTTTTATATAAAATTATTTTAATACATTTATGTTTGTATTTTTGTGCCTAAGGCATCTTTTATTTAACCAAAAAAGTTCAGGTTTATATGAATAAGTCATTGAGATCTTTTTTCATAATCCTGGTGATTCTTTCAATTATTCCGGGGTATAGTTTATTCAAATGGGCGTTTCAACCAAAAAAAGAATTAAAGATTTTAATTCTCGATAAAACGGTACCTACTTTTTATCGGGAAAATCACCGGTCCTTTAATTGGATACTTACACATGAAAAATATGTTAAATCGGATCACAAAAGATACAACAATAGAAAGGACTATTATGGTTTTTTCCCTTTAAAGCCAAAACGCAGTAAACAATATGAGATTAAAAGAATTCAGTTGTCGAATATTATATCGATGGCTGATTCTTTCGATATGGCCTATTATACAGATACGTATGGCGTTTATTTCAACGATTGGTATAAAGGTATCAGTAAAACACGGAGGTCAAGAAAAATATACGGAGGTCTGAATAACAATGATTATCTCTTCCTCAGGGAAATGAAAGCCAGAAAAAAACTTTTAATCGGAGAATACGATATTATGGCGTATCCTACAGACCCCTTGGAAAGAGTAAAAACGGAAGAAATTTTCGGAGTAAAATGGACAGAATGGCTCGGTAAATATTTTTCTTCTCTCGATTCCATCAAAAACCCCAAGTTGCCGGAATGGATTATGAATACTTACCGGGAACAATATCAAAAATCCTGGACTTTTAAAAACGGTGGAATTGTTTTCATAAATTATAATAACCGCGTAGTTGTTCTGGAAGATAAAAAAGACCTGGACTTTAATATTCCTTATATATACACTACAGAATATGGCCAGGAAAAATATGGACTTTCCTATCAGGTTCCTTTCCCCTATTGGTTTGAAATTGTTGAACCCGGGAACAATAAAGTGATTTCCTATTTTAAAATCCATGTTAATGAAATAGGTGACTCTATCTTGACTGAAAATTCCATTCCCTCTTATTTCCCTGCTGTTATGGAAAGTAGCACTGATCACCCCTATTATTACCTGGCAGGGAACTTTGCGAAGAATCCTGTTCAAATGAGAACATCTTATTTTTACAATTATGATAAACTGAGTAAAATGCTTGATATTCCTTTCCTCAGTTATAAACGTTATTTCTACTGGAATTTCTATCAACCATTAATGACAAATATTCTGGATCGGTATTATGAAAAGATAAAACAGAAAAATAACAATACTGTCCGTTAAAGCATAATAATAAGTTCAGGAAGAAGATTTCCGCTCATCTGGATACCAATCGTTGTGGCGGGAAAGTTTTTTATCTATTTATCAATTACGGACAAGGGGTATTCTTTAACAAAGCATCATAAAGAATTTCTACCGGATGATAGGATTTTTTCTCTGTGCCATCTTTGATCTGATGACGGCAACTGGTCCCTGGCGCTGCAATAAGGGTCTCATTATCTGTTCTCCGGATATCCGGGAATAATACCAGTTCGCCTATTTTCATAGATAAATCATAATGTTCTTTCTCAAAGCCAAAAGAACCGGCCATACCACAACATCCGGAAGGGATTTCTTCCACGCTGTAATTTTCAGGAAAAGATAAGATCAATCGTGAATATTCGGTTGAGCTTAGCGCTTTCTGGTGGCAATGACCGTGAAGTTTGATCTGTTTTTTTTCTTTTGTGAACCTTTCCTTTTTAATTCTTCCGGCTTTCATCTCACGGGCCAGAAACTCATCAATCATCAGGGCATGTTGTGCCAGTTGCCGGGCATCCTTTCTCAGTGCATCTCCCACCAGGTCAGGGTATTCATCTCTGAATCCCAGGATTGCTGAAGGTTCAATCCCAATCAACGGGGTTTGTTCCGAAGCTTTTTCTTTAAATATTTTTACATTTTTTACTGCTATTTTTGCAGCTTTTCTTACAAAACCCTTGGAAAGAAAAGTCCTGCCGCTCTCTGCATGTGACAGGGATTCAACTTGATAACCAAGGTTCACCAGTAGTTTAACCGCCTTTTTACCAATTTCTACATCTTGATAATTGGTAAATTCATCGACAAAGAGAAACACTTTCCCTGTGGGATGAAGCGGTTGAATCTTATGAAGATTTTTTTTGATCCAGTGCCGGAACGTATGGGGAGCCAACCGGGGCATAGATCTGTCCATGGCAAAACCAATCATTTTCTTTATGATCCTTGATAAGATACGATTTCTCATAAAAAAATTATAGCCAGCAGGAAAAATCATACCCATTTTCTGCACCACACTGTACCAGGCAATCAACCGTGTTCGCATAGGCACTCCGTGAGCATCATAATAATGTTGCAGGAATTCAGCCTTCATACGGGTAATATCCACACTGGAAGGACATTCCGATTTACATCCTTTACACGAAAGACACGTATCCATAATATTATACAGACGTGGGTCATCCAGCGGGTCTTCCTTTTTGGATTGTGTGATCACCTCCCTCAGCATGTTGGCCCGGGCACGTGTGCTCTTATCTTCATCGTGGGTGGCCATATAACTGGGACACATAACCCCCCCGGATTTTTTTGTTTTCCGGCAGTCTCCTGATCCGTTACATTTTTCTGCAGCTCTCTGGTAACCTCCCGTTGCAGAAAAATCAAAGTAAGTCTTGATTTCTTTTACCGGGATCTCAGGGTCCATACGAAGAAATTTATTCATGGGAGGTGTATCCGTAATTTTCCCCGGATTAAGAATTCCGTATGGATCGAATGTATGTTTTATTTCTCTAAAAATTTGATAGATCCTCTCTCCCACCATCCCGGGAGTAAATTCACCCCTCAGGCGACCGTCCCCATGCTCTCCGCTAAGGGATCCCCTGTATTTTTTTACCAGTCTGGATACTTCTTCTCCAAGAGTGTGGAATAACACGACATCATTCGGATCTCTAAGATTCAATATGGGTCTTAGATGGATTTCTCCGGAACCAATGTGGGCATAATAAACACAGGATTTGTTATATTTTTTAAGGATATTCTCAATATCTTCCATATAGGCAGGGATATCCCCGACACGTACAGCGGTATCTTCAATAACCGACACCGGTTTTGCATCTCCCTTCATATTTGCCAGAACTCCCAGACCTGCTTTTCTCAGATTCCAGACTTTATTAACCTCATTACCATATAGGACAGGGAAGGAATAACCATAGCCTGCCCGGCGAAGGTCCTGCTCCAGAGCAGCAGCAATCTCTGCAATCTCCTGTCTGGTATCACGCACAAACTCTACCAGGAGTAATGCTCCGGGATTACCCTCAATAAAAAACCGGTTTTTTTGCTGTTCAATATTATCTTTTGTAAGATCGAGTACGGTCTTATCCATCAATTCAACCGCTCCGGGATGATGTTTCAATGCAATCAGATTAGCTTTAAAAGCATCCGGTATTTTTTTCAGGTGAACGCACACCAGCCCTTTTTCTTTTGGAGGCACCGGAACAAGATTAAACCTGATCCCTGTTGTAACGGCCAGTGTTCCTTCCGATCCGGCTAGAAATTTAGCCAGATTAAACGGAACTCCGTTGCCTGTAAATGGGTCTGTTTCCAACAGAAGGTCCAGGGCATAACCATTATTTCTCCGGGGTATGGCAGGATGGGGAAATTGTTTACGTATCTCATCCCGAATCTCTTTGTCTGAAAGGATATCATGCAGTTTTTTATAAATTCTCCCTTCCAGGTTCTCCTGGTGAGTCTTAGAAATAAAATCTTCACGGTTTAACGGACCAAAGATCACTTCACTCCCATCACTGAGAATGGTCTCTACTTCCAGGGTATGATCACGTGTACTGCCATACAGGATCGAATGGGACCCACAGGAATTATTGCCCAGCATCCCGGCTAACATACACCGGTTTGAGGTAGATGTTTCCGGACCAAAAAATAACCCGTAAGGATAAAGATACTGATTTAGTTCATCCGGGATAACCCCCGGTTCTACATGAACCCAGTGTGCTGGTCTGTTTAACTCCAGAATACGGGTCATATATTTTGAAATATCCATGACCAATCCTTTGCCAACGACCTGCCCGGCTAACGAAGTGCCTGCCGCCCGGGGGATTACAGGAATACTGTTTTTTCTGGCAAATGCCAGAATTATTTTAATATCCTCTTTGTCTTTAGGACGGGAAACAGCCAGCGGATGTTCCCTGTATTCCGAGGCATCCGTGGCATAAAGAATCTTGGATACTTCATCCCAATAAAGATCTCCTTTGATTTGCCCGGAAAGATCTTCGTAAGTATCGTGAATCATGTATAAAAACTTTTTTATGCGGGTTAAAATTAATACATTTACATAGATAGCAAAGGGCTTCATTTAATTCTTTTTCCCCGGTTGTTTTAAAACAGTCTTACCTTATGATAATAGTCATTTGAATTGGTATAAAATCATATGATTTTTAGCTACCTTTGAGAAAAATTTTTAATTTATATAACTATTTGATAAACAATGGATTTTATAAAAAGTATTAAAGAAAAAGCACAAAAAATACACAAAAGGATTGTGTTACCTGAAGCGTATGAAGAAAGGAATCTGCGGGCAGGGGATATTCTTGCCGGTAATAAAATAGCAGAAATTATTCTTATTGGTGATCCCGGACAAATTAATCGCCAGGCAAAGAAGCTGGGGTTGGAACACATAAAAGAGTGTAAGATTATCAATCCTCTGGATCATTCCAAAAAACAGGAATACATTAATTTGATGATGTCGTTGCGCGCCCACAAAGGGTTAACAAGGGAGGAGGCTGCTACATTGATTGAAGATCCTTTGTATCTGGGGCCGGTGATGATTAAAGCCGGAGATGCTGACGGAGAAGTTGCGGGAGCCAATAATCCAACAGGAAATGTCTTGCGTCCGGCTTTTCAGTACGTTCGTACCCTGCCTGGCATCAGTGTGGTTTCAGGCGCTTTTTTTATGATAGTAAAAGACAAAGATTTTGGAGAAGATGGGATGATGGTATTTGCAGATTGTGCTGTGAATCCTGATCCGGATGCATCTCAACTGGCTGAGATTGCAGTAACCTCTGCCAGGACTGCCCGTGTTATTGGCGGATTTGAACCCCGGGTAGCCATGCTTAGTTTTTCCACCAAAGGAAGTGCTTCTCATGAAACAGTGGATAAAGTAGTTACTGCATTACAAAAAGCCAGGGAAATGGATCCCTCCCTCTCTATCGACGGCGAACTACAGGCTGATGCTGCAATCATCCCGGCTATTGGCAGGAAAAAAGCACCCGGCAGTGATATCGCCGGCAAAGCCAATGTAATGATTTTCCCTGACTTGAACTCGGGAAATATAAGCTACAAATTGGTGCAGCGTCTGGCTCATGCCGAGGCCATTGGTCCCGTTTTACAGGGGATGGCTGCCCCTATCAATGATTTATCCAGAGGATGTAGTGTAGAGGACATTGTCAACCTGGCAGCTATTACAGCTAATCAGGCAGCAGGGCTTAATATTTAATTTTTAAAATCAGTAATATGAATGTCGAACCAATAGAAGAATACGCATTAAGACAGAAAGTAAAGAAAAAAGGAAGTCTGCAAAAAGTAGGACTGATAGGTTGCGGAAACATGGGGCAGGAAATTGCCCATCTGGTTGCCAGAAACGGAATCAATGTTGAATTCATTGACTTGTCTGATAACCGTGTTGCGGAAGTGTTTCTCGAATTAAACCAGACGCTCGATGATGCTATTGACGAATGGGGATTGACAGTAGGTGAAAAAAAAGCCATACTTTCACATATTCATGGCTCCACAGATTATAATAATATCTATGATTGTGATATAGTTATTGAAACAATCAACAACAGAAAACCGGGAACCGGCCTGGAACTCAGAAAAGAAGTCTTCAAAAAGATAGAAGTCGTTGTCAGGGATGATGCCATCATTGCTTCCAATACCTCAACCCTCGTGGTTTCTGACCTGGCGTCTGTTCTGAAACATCCGGAAAGAGCTGTGGGGCTGCATTTTCTACCTTCGGTTATCAGTGGAGGTGTCGTCGAACTAGTACAAGGGATGTATACAAATCGAAAATCCGTTGAATTTGTTGATAAATTTGCCCGTACCATTGGAAAACGAGTCATTCCACTGATTGAGTCACCGGGAAATGTCAGCACCCGCCTGATCATTGTCCTGATCAATGAAGCCTGTGAAACCCTGATGGAAGGAGTTGCTTCTGCTACAAATATTGATGTAATCATGAAACTGGGGTTTGGCCTCCAGTTCGGTCCTCTTGAGATGGCTGACCGTATTGGCCTGGATAAAGTAATCAAATGGATGAATAATCTCTATCAGGAGTTTGCAGAAAGGAAATTCAAACCCAGCCCTATCATCAAACGGTTGTATCGTCTGGGATACCTGGGTCGCGAATCAGGTCAGGGGTTTTATATTTATGAAAAAGGAAGAATCAAGGGAGAAACGATTACTTGTCCGGAGATATTTATCCATCAGTAGCAACGTTAATAAAATTAATAACTTAGCATAAAAAAAATATGAAAATAATTGTCCTGAACTGCGGTAGTTCTTCCATAAAATATCAGTTGCTTGATATGACCCGCGAACACGTAATGGCCAAAGGCATTGTTGAAAAAATAGGACTCCATGGTTCTTTTTTGAATAACCAGCGGGAAGATGGGGATGAAGTGCATTTGGAAGGTGAAATATATGACCATCAACAGGGAATAGAATATATCCTGGGTGTAATTACCAGTAGCAAACACGGAAGTATTAAACATTTCGATGAGATAGATGCCATAGGACACCGTGTGGTACACGGAGGAGAAAAATTCAGTGGAAGTGTTCTGATCACTGAGGCGGTTATTGAGCAAATACAGGAAGTGGCGGATCTGGCGCCATTACACAATCCTGCTAATCTGAAAGGGATCTTCGCTATGAAAGAACTCCTGCCTGATGTTCCGCAGGTAGGAGTTTTTGACACGGCTTTTCATCAGACCATGCCCCCTTATGCTTATACCTATGCTATTCCTTTTTCTTTATATAAAAAATACGGGATTCGTCGTTACGGATTCCATGGGACCAGCCACCGATACGTGTCAAAGTATGCCTGTGATTTTCTGGGATGTAAATATGAAAAGAAAAAAATTATCACCTGTCATTTAGGAAATGGCGCTTCGATGGCTGCCATAAAAAATGGAAAATCCGTAGATACCTCCATGGGACTCACCCCTGTCGAAGGTCTGATTATGGGGACCCGTACCGGGGATCTGGATCTGGGAGCCATGATCTATGTCATGCAAAAAGAAGAGTTAAATCTTCATGCTACCAACACCCTGATAAACAAGTTCAGCGGTATGTTAGGCATATCCGGGGTTTCTTCCGATATGCGTGATATAGAAAAAGCAGCCGGAGAAGGGAATGAACGAGCCTTGCTTGCCCTCGAAACATATAGTTACCGTATTAAAAAATATATTGGAGCATATTCGGCAGCACTCAATGGACTGGATATTCTTGTCTTTACAGGAGGTATAGGAGAAAACGATAGTGGTATCCGGGAAATGGTCTGTTCCGGTCTGGAGTTTCTGGGGATTCATCTGGATGCTGCCATAAATAAGAAAATCATCGGAGGCAAGAAAGGAGAAATAAGTACCCCTGAATCAAAGATCAGGATCGTGGTGATACCCACCAATGAAGAACTTGTGATTGCCTGGGATACAATGGAAATTATTAAAAAACGGACAAAAATTAATCAAGGGAAATGATTCGAAAACTTGAAGATATGTTCGAAGCCCTCGGAAAGGTCCCGGCAAAAAATGTCGTTGTAGCCTATGCAAGGGATGCCCATACCATTGGTGCAGTGGCTTCCGCCGTAAAAAAAGGTATTGTTAATGGCATCCTGGTGGGTGACCGGCAGGAGATAAAAAAAATATGTAAAAAAGAAGGATGGCCGGAAACCCTGTTCGAGATTTTCCACGAACCGGATGCCATAAAGGCAACTAATCGTGCTGTGGCCATGATCCGGGAAGGAAAAGGGGACCTGATCATGAAAGGAACGGTCAGCACAGACCAGTATATGCGGGCTATCTTAAACAAGGAAACCGGCCTTGTTTCACATGGCTCATTACTTACCCATGTAGCTGTCTTAGAACCGGTCAGCTACCATAAACTGCTGGTGATTGGAGATGTAGCTATTATTCCCAATCCGGATTTAAAAGAAAAAAAAATAATCCTGGAACATTTAGTTGAAGTGGCTGAAACACTGGGTGTAGAAACACCCCGGGTGGCTGTCATTGCGGCTACCGAACAGGTCCTTTCAGGTATGGAAGCCTGCGTTGATGCTGCTATTCTTGCCAAAATGGCTGAACGTGGACAGATTAAAAAGGCTTATGTAGATGGACCGTTGGCTCTGGATGTGGCACTGGACAAGGAAAGTGCCGAAATTAAAAAGATCAGGTCTATGGTGGCAGGAGAAGCCGATTGTTTATTATTTCCCAATATAGAATCAGGGAACGTCTTCTATAAGTGCCACACAAAATTACTGAAAGGAACAACGGCAGCTATTGTTGCCGGAGCCAGAGTGCCGGTAATACTTTCTTCACGGGGGGATACGCAGGAAACAAAGTTATTCTCCATAGCCTTGGGTGCCCTGATCTCTGAGCGGTAATATAAACTGTTTGTTTAATGAATAAATAATGATGCAGGTACATAGAATCTTAGTAATTAATCCTGGATCAACCTCCACGAAGATTGCTGTGTACCGTGAAATAAAACCACGGTTGGTAGAGACCATTCGTCATTCGCCGGAGGAACTGGCACATTTCCGGCGGATTACCGACCAATTTGAGTTCCGTAGAGAGATCATACTAAACGAATTAAGAAAATCCCACGAAAAGATCAATGAAATAACGGCAGTCATCGGCAGGGGTGGCATGATCAAACCGGTTGAATCAGGGGTGTATGAGGTAAATGAGGCAATGAAAAGGGACCTGATCAAAGGGGTGATGGGAGAACATGCCAGCAACCTGGGGGGATTGATTGCGGATGATATTGCCCATTCCCTGCCGGGAGCTCGTGCTTTTATCGCTGACCCTGTGGTGGTGGATGAATTACAGGATATCGCCCGTGTGTCAGGACATCCCCTTTTTGAAAGATGTTCGATTTTTCATGCCCTTAACCACAAGGCAATCTCGCGAGCATATGCACAACAAATCGGAAAAGAATATGAAGAAATAAACCTGATTGTCGCACATCTGGGAGGTGGCATCACCGTAGGAGCCCATCGGAAAGGACGTGTTATTGATGTAAATCAGGGACTTGATGGTGATGGCCCTTTTTCTCCGGAACGTTCGGGTACCCTTCCTATGGGTGATCTGGCCAGACTCTGCTTCAGCGGGAAATATACACTGGATGATGTAAAGAAGATGATTACCGGTAAAGGTGGACTTGTAGCCTACATGGGGACAAATGATGTTTACAAAATCAACCTTATGTCAGAAGAGGGAAATAAGAAAGCCGCTTTTCTTTTGGATGCTTTGGCTTATCAGGTAAGCAAAGAGATCGGAGCCCTGAGCGCTGTCTTAAAAGGAGAAGTAGATGCTATTCTTATTACCGGAGGACTGGCATTTAATGACAGAATTGTTGATTACATCAAAGTGATGGTAGCCCATATTGCACGGGTGGTGGTTTTCCCCGGTGAAGATGAAATGAAAGCATTGGCTATGAATGCACTACAGGTACTTAGAGGCGAAAAGGAATGTAAGGTTTATGAATGAAGGGTGGCCTGCCTGACGGCAGGTAAAAGAGTCTATATTTTAGGCTCTGACGTTCGGTGCAAAACAGCAAAATAAGTGGGTAATACAGCCAAACCTTACTCCCCTATTATCGTTACCACAATACGCCGGTTCCCCCCATGACGTCTGAATTCACATAGATAAATACCCTGCCAGGTACCCAGATTCATCCTGTGATTGGTAATGGGAATGGATACAGAAGAACCGATGAGTGACGACTTAAGGTGGGCAGGCATATCATCACGTCCTTCATAAGTATGGACATAGTGAGGGTAATCTTCCGGTACCAGATCATTCATAAATGTCTCAAAATCTCCCCGCACCGAAGGATCTGCATTTTCATTCAGGGTAAGTCCGGCAGAAGTATGTTGAATAAAAACATGCATCACCCCTGCAGCCGGCAATGTCCCTACCTTTCCCATGATTAGTGAAGTAACCAGATGATATCCTTTGGGAAACGGGGGCAACGTGAATTGTATCTGATGAATCATGATCTTTTGATTTTTCAGTATAAAAATACCTATTTTTGGATAATTAACAGTCATCCTGTTAAAATTACCCGTGATTTAACAATGAAAACAGAAAAAAACAGTTTATTTTGATAACCTGAATAAGCAATTTTTTATGCATAACCCACTCTCATTTTTATTTGCCATTGTGTTTTTTCTATGCGCTGTCTCAGGGTATGCTCAGAAAAACACGGGCGTTGGCGGGAAGGTCATAGATCCCGACAAAATACCTTTATCCAGCGTACACGTTCATCTTAAGGATGCCAGGGAAGGGACCATCACAGACAACCAGGGTTCATTTTTCCTGTCTGTTCCTCCGGGGGACTCGGTTTATGTGGTATTCTCATCTGTCGGGTTTAAGCCGGTCAGTAAGAAAATTTTTATCGGAAAAAATCAGCAGGTACAACTCACAGTTGTGTTATACCCTTCTGTAAATGCAATCAGGGAGGTAGATATCCAGGTCACACACCCTGAAGAAGGGACCATGCGGCAGGTGGACATCAAAGACCTTAATAGCCTGCCTTCCCCCACCGGTAACCTGGAGACACTGGTAAAAACACTCCCTGGCGTAAGCTCACGAAATGAACTAAGTTCACAATATTCGGTCAGAGGAGGAAACTTTGATGAGAACCTGGTCTATATCAATGATATTGAGATATACCGTCCTTTTCTTATCCGGTCGGGCAAACAGGAAGGTCTGAGTATCATCAATCCGGATCTGGTGAAAAGGGTAAAATTTTCTGCCGGTGGCTTCCCTGCACGTTACGGAGATCGGATGTCTTCCGTACTGGATATCACCTATAAAACCCCGGAGTTTTTTAAAGGATCGGTTTCTGTAAGCCTGCTTGGAGCTACTGCTCACCTGGAGGGCAGAACCCACAACAGCAAAGGAACTTATCTTATAGGCAGTCGTTTAAAAACCAACAGCTACCTGCTAAATTCACTGGACACCAAAGGAGAATATAAACCGCTTTTCGGAGATTTTCAGACGTTGCTCACCTATACTGTAAGCAGGAAGGTATCCCTGGAAGCATTGGGAAACATTTCCCTGAACAAATATCGTTTTGTTCCGGCCAACCGGCGAACATCTTTTGGAACCGTACAGAATGCCGTGGCTTTGTTCGTTTATTATGAGGGACAGGAAAAAGATGCCTTCGACACTTACCTGGGCGCTCTTACCCTCAATTATCACCCGTCTTCCGATGTGAGAATGAAATGTATCCTTTCGGCATTTCAAACGCTGGAACAAGAAAATTATGACATTCACGGCTATTATTCTCTTAATGCACTGGATAAAAGACTGGGTTCTGAAACATTCGGAGACAGCATCATGAATATTGGCATCGGGAGCTTTCTTCAACATGCCCGTAATAAACTGGATGGCAGAATCTATTCGGCAAGATACCTGGGATTTTATCGTGTAAGGAAACATTTACTGCAATGGGGAACCACTGTCAGATACGAACATTTCGGAGATCATGTCCGGGAATGGACATTGCGGGATTCAGCCGGTTACTCTCTCCCCTACGACGGAAATACGGTCCGTCTTTTCAAGACCACCGTCGCTGTTAACAGGATAACCTCCCTCCGCCTTACAGGTTTTGCAGAAGACCAGCGTACCTGGCGACTGGACAGTGCCGTCTTCAGAATACAGGCAGGCATACGTATTCATTACTGGGGATTTAACCGGCAAATACTTTTAAGCCCGCGTATTATCTTCACTTTCAGAAGAAGTCCCTTCTCTCCCTGGTCCTATCATCTGGCCGGCGGTTTCTATGATCAACCACCCCTATATAAAGAAGCAAGACGACTAAACGGAAGTATTAATCCGGATATTAAAGCACAACAATCATGGCATCTGGTAGCAGGGAGTGATTATCATTTTATGGCGTGGAACCGGCCTTTTCTATGGAGTGCAGAAGCCTATTTCAAAGGTATGAAAAATCTGATTCCCTACTTTCTGGAAAATGTAAGACTGGATTATACGGGAGAGAATGAAGCACACGGGAGAGCTTACGGCCTGGATATGAAAATCAACGGAGAGTTTGTGAAAGGCGTTGATTCCTGGGCCAGTCTGTCCCTGATGCATACCTGCGAAGATGTTGCTAATGACTCTTATACAGATAAAAACGACCAGGTCATTTATCCGGGATGTTACCCCAGGCCGACAGACCAGTTGATCAACTTCGGACTTTCCTTTCAAGATTATTTCCCCAATAATCCCTCTTTCCGTATGCACCTGACCATGTTCTATACAACAGGCATGCCCGTCCGGCCTCCCAATACCGACCGCTATGACTTGTTTTTCAGGATGCCTTCTTACAAAAGGGTGGACATCGGGTTTTCCAAAGATTTTGTAAAAACCAAAACAGGTGAAAACAAAAATCTAAGCAAACACGTCCGTTCCATGCGGCTGGGGCTGGATATCTTCAATCTTTTCGGGAACAATAATACGATTTCTTATCTATGGGTAAATACAGTCAATAACCTCTCCCATGAGACCGGCTACTATGCCGTCCCCAATTACCTCACATCCAGAAGAATCAATCTTAAATTTTCTGTAGGGTTCTGACAAAATACAAAAACGATCATCAGTACAGGAGCAAAATGTGCCCATTCCCTGTTTCCGGGAACGAGGCATTCGAGGAATGCTTCATAAGCCTGATCTCCGCGACAAGCATATATAAAACGCCAGGGCTGTTCATTAAAGGCAGAGGGGGCCCAACGGACTGCTTCAAAAAGCTATTGAAGAATTTCCCCTTCCGGCACACGGTCTGAAAAAGCTACCGGACTCCACCGGTCAGCTAAAACGTCAATAATTTTATGATCTGGTTTCATGATTAAATAATATAATTTAAATGGGTACCCGGAATATAGCAAGATTAAATGATCTTATTCTTAAAATAAATATTTTTAACCGTTTTGTTTCCTCGGAAAATTTTTTTTATGTTACTTTTACACTCTGTTTACAAAGAATATGAATATTTATCATAATTAAAAATTATTTATTAACTGAAAAAAGAAAAAGATATGACAACACAGGATTACATCAACCAGGAAGATAAGTATGGGGCACATAACTATCATCCTCTGCCGGTTGTTTTAGACCGGGGGGAAGGTGTTTATGTCTGGGATGTGGAAGGAAAACGATATTTTGATTTCCTGTCGGCTTATTCAGCAGTAAACCAGGGTCACTGTCATCCAAAGATTGTAGGAGCTTTAACAGAACAGGCACATAAGCTGACGCTTACCTCCCGCGCTTTTTACAATAGTGCCCTGGGGGAATATGAAAAATACATCACGGAATATTTTGGATATGACAAAATTCTCCCGATGAACACCGGTGCAGAGGGAGATGAGACAGCACTGAAACTCTGTCGCAAATGGGCTTATAAAGTAAAAGGAATTCCGGAGAACGAGGCAAAAATCATTGCCTGTGAAGGAAATTTCCATGGCCGTACAATCACCATCATTTCCATGTCCACCGATCCGACAGCCCGGGATGATTTTGGTCCGTACACCCCCGGTTTCACGATCATCCCTTATAACGATCTGGATGCACTGGAAAAAACACTGGCATCGGATCCCAACATTGCCGGATTCCTTGTCGAACCGATACAGGGAGAAGCAGGGGTGTATGTGCCGGATGAAGGGTACCTTAAAAAAGCTTATGACCTGTGTAAAAAATACCATGTATTGTTTATTGCTGATGAGGTCCAGACAGGCCTTGCCCGCACAGGGAAATTACTTGCCTCGGACTACGAAGGAGTACGACCGGACATGCTGATACTCGGGAAAGCACTGTCAGGAGGTGTTTATCCTATTTCTGCCGTACTGGCTGACGATGAAATTATGCTAACGATTCTTCCCGGTGAACATGGTTCTACTTTTGGAGGGAATCCGCTGGCTGCCCGTGTGGCTGTGGCTGCCCTGGAAGTAATAAAAGAAGAAAAACTTGCTGAAAATGCATACCGTCTCGGAGAAATATTCCGAAAAGAAATGTCCGGTATCCAATCGGATATGATTGAACTGGTACGGGGAAAAGGATTATTAAATGCCGTGGTTGTCCATCCGAAAAACGGAAAAACAGCCTGGGATATTTGTTTGACAATGAAAGATAACGGCTTGATTGCCAAACCAACACATGACCATATCATTCGTTTTGCTCCTCCGCTGGTCATCAATGAAGAACAATTATATGAAGCCATCGATATCATTAAAAAATCATTTCAGGCATATGAATAATTTAAATAAGCTTATCATGGAACTATTGTTTTTATATCACAAGAGAGCGGACAAGGTTATCCGCTCTCTGTTTCATTTTCATAAATTATTATTTATTTGGATTCTTTTACCTGCATTTTTTTTCTTTTCCTGCCAGCAGGAACATAAAACATCAAAAGATATGGCACTGAACCTTGAAAATCTGGATACCACCGTAAGTCCCACCATAAATTTCTACCAATATGCAAACGGGGGATGGATGAAATATCATCCGCTTCCTTCTGACAAAAGCAGATATGGCACTTTTGACGAGTTACAGGAAGAAAATAATAAACGGCTACAGGATTTGATTCTGGATATATCATCACACTCACAGGAAAAAGGATCTGTTTCACGAAAAATCAATGATTTTTATGATTCAGGAATGGACACTGCTACTATTGAGGAAACAGGATTAAAGCCACTGCAGGAGGAAATAAATAATATCAATCATATCTCAGGTCCACAAGATGTCATAAAAGAGATTGCCCGTTTACAGGCATCCGGGATCCATGTCCTGTTCAATTTTTACGGGAACCTGGACCCCAAAAACAGCAAAATAGTCATAGCCCATCTTGGACAAGGAGGTCTGGGAATGACAGATCGGGATTATTACATAAATAAAGACGCCAGATCAAAAGAAATGAGACAGGCATACCTGTCATATATCGCAAAGATGTTTGTCCTGATGGGAGATAACAATAAAACAGCCTCCGGCAACGCCCGGAAGATCATGAATCTGGAAACCGGCCTTGCACAGGCTTCCATGACACGGTTGGAAAGACGGGATCCTTTGAAGACTTACCACAAAATGAATTATACGGAATTACAAAAAAACAGTCCCGCCATGGAATGGCCTTTGTTTTTTAAAGGGATTAATCTTCCTGCTCCGGGTGAGATCAACGTTACCCAACCCGGTTTTTTCAAAGAGACTGACCAACTGCTTACCACTACCTCCAGTGATACCTGGAAAGCTTACCTGACCTGGCATCTGATAAATAGTCTGGCACCTTACCTCGGGAAAGATTTTGTGAATACTCATTTCGATTTCTATGGCAAAGTTGTGCAGGGTACCAAAGAAATGGAACCCCGCTGGAAACGGGTCATTTACGCTACAAATAATGCCATGGGAGAAGCACTGGGTAAAATGTTCGTAAAAAAATATTTTCCTCCGAAAGATAAAGATAGAATGACTACGCTGGTAGGAAATCTTAAAAAGGCCTTTGCCAACCGGATTAAAAAGGTAGAATGGATGAGTGAGCAAACGAAAAAGAATGCCATTGAGAAACTGGCTGCCATGAATTTAAAAATCGGATATCCGGATCAATGGAGGGATTACTCTAAACTGGTCATTAAAAAAGGCGTATATGTATCAAACGTCATGCGTGCGAGTACTTTTAATTTTAATTATATGAAAAGTAAGATCGGGAAACCCCGTGATCCGAACGAGTGGCTGATGACTCCCCAAACCGTGAATGCATACAACAGTCCCACACGCAATGAGATTTGTTTTCCGGCAGGTATCCTCCAACCACCTTTTTTTTATCCAAAAGCCGATGACGCTGTGAATTATGGAGCTATCGGCGTGGTTATCGGCCACGAAATGACGCACGGATTCGACGACAAAGGCCGTCTTTATGATAAAGACGGAAACCTGAATAACTGGTGGACTGATGAAGATGCAAAAAAATTCAGGGAAAGAACCAATGTACTGGTAAAACAGTTTGACTCTTTTGTAGTAAGGGATACGATACATGCCAATGGGAAACTTACCCTGGGAGAAAACCTTGCTGATCTGGGTGGTTTGAATATCTCTTATGATGCTTTCAAAACCGCCATCAAAGGGAAAAAGATAGCTCCCATCAATGGATTTACACCCGACCAGCGTTTTTATCTGGCCTACGCTCATGTATGGGCACAGAACATCAGAGGAAAAGAGATCCTGCGCCGTACACAGGAAGATGTTCATTCACTGGGCAAATTCAGAGTAAACGGGCCAGTGCGCAATCTGGAGCCTTTTCTTAAAGCTTTTAATATCAAACCCGGAGACCCCATGTACCTGCCCCCTGAAAAACGGGCAATAATCTGGTAACTCTAAAAGAAGAACCTCTGTCTGCTAAAACATATATTTACGAAGGCGTTCTATATGAATAATAATATTGCTCTTCGTAACAAAAAAATAAAGAAGAAAAGACAGCTACTTCAGGATAACCTACGCTTTAACCCACAGTGTTTGAAAACGACCGGTGTTGGAATACTAATCCGGAGAAACATCTATAGCCTCCCGGGAATTGTAATTCATCCGTTTACTTCTTCTTCCATATCCGTTCGATTTCTTCCAGCGTTTTTCCTTTGGTCTCGGGCACCATTTTCCAGACAAACCAGGCTGCCAGGAGTCCCATCAGGCCATAAATCCAGTAAGGGAAACCATGATGAAAGATCCCTATCAAGGCTGAATTGTCATTTATGACCGGGAAGGACCAGGAGATGATCAGATTGGCCACCCACTGGGCTGCTACCGCAATCGACATGGCTCCACGGATACTGTTCGGGAATATCTCTGACAAAAGCACCCAGGTTACCGGTCCCCAGGACATGGCAAAAGAAGCGGTGTAGGTAAGCATAAAGATCAGAGATGCCAATCCCGGTTGCTGGAAATAAAAAGTAAAACCAAGTAAAAACATAGATAGGGCCATCCCAAGTGCGCCGACAATCATCAGTGGTTTCCGCCCTAAACGGTCCACTGTCATTATGGCCAGTATGGTAAATGTCAGGTTAATGACTCCCACGATGATTGTTTGCAACAAGGCTGTGTCAGTACCTGAACCCATATTCCGGAATATCTCCGGCGCATAATAAAGCACAACATTAATGCCGACAAACTGCTGAAATACAGAGAGCATGATCCCGATAAAGATGACCATTCCCCCAAAAGAAAGCCAGGGAACGGATTTTTCTTTCAGCGTTTCCCTGATCTCCTGCAGAATCGTTCCGGCACGCAACTTCCCGGACACTTTTTCCAACACTGTTTGCGCTTTCCGGTACTTCCCGGCCATGACTAAATAACGGGGCGATTCGGGGACAAAAAACAGCAAAATAAAAAAGAGCATGGCCGGGATCGTCTCTGAAGCAAACATCCAGCGCCATCCTGTAGATATTAGCCAACCCTCATTCCCATGGTGACTATAGGCAATAAAATAATTTACAAAATAAACCACCAGCATGCCAAAAATAATAGCAAACTGGTTCCATGACACCAGACGTCCTCTCTCTTTGGCCGGGGCTATCTCGGCAATATACATCGGCGAAAGCATGGATGCCAGTCCGACACCGATGCCCCCGATAATCCGGTAAATCATAAAGGATACCACCGGTTGAACCATGAAAATATTCATCTTCTCAGGAATGGCAGAACCTACGGCTGATAATGTAAACAACAGGGCCGCGGTTATAAGACCCCTTTTTCGCCCTAATTCCCTGCTGACAAAACCTCCCATACCTCCCCCGATGACGCATCCGATCAAAGCTGAAGATACAATGAATCCTTTTAATGAGTTGGCTGTTTTCCTGGTAAGTGTCAATGGATTATTAAAAAAAATAATCATTCCAACAATTGAAAACAGAACGATCACAACTGTGATTGTCAATCCTTTTCTACGCCCATAAAGCTTGACCAGTATGGCTCCCACAGCACACAGAATAATGGCCAGCACAACGGCCACACTGATCCTGTATTCCAACACAACCTGCGAGGCTTCCTGTGAATTGGCATACAACGTATCAATAAAAAATCCCTGTAGTGACTTTACCGCGCCGGAAATCACGGCCGTATCATAACCAAATAATAACCCTCCGAGCGTGGCCACCAGGGTGATCCCCATGATATACGCCCGGTTCCCCTGATCCTGCGTTTGTATCATATTTATTTTTTCTATATATAGAGATTTATCAACTGCTCGAACCATTCCTGTTTCCCACTGACCTGAGGAGGTTCCCCTATCTCTCCGGCCAGAGCATGCAGATTCCCCAGTGTCAGTTCCCCGGCTTCAAAATCCGCCCCTGCTCCCGTGTCAAATGAAGCATACCTCTTTTTCAGCTTTTCCAGATACGGCGAGTCGATAAGTAAATGATCCGTTACGATCAGCGCCCGTGCAAAAACATCCATGGCTGCAATGTGGGCAATGAATATATCTTCCAGGTCGGTAGAATTCCGGCGTGTCTTTGCATCAAAATTGACACCCCCTGTGGTGAAACCTCCTGCCTGCAAAATCACCAGCATGGCTTCCACCGTCTCATACAGATTGATCGCAAACTGATCGGTATCCCAACCATTCTGATAATCTCCCCGGTTGGCGTCTATACTACCGAACAATCCCGCATCAACAGCTGCCTGGAGTTCATGTTGGAACGTATGCCCTGCCAGTGTGGCATGGTTCACTTCTATGTTGAGTTTAAAATCTTTGTCCAGCCCGTAATGCCGTAAAAAACCAATCACTGTTTCCGCATCATAATCATACTGGTGCTTGGAGGGTTCCATGGGCTTGGGCTCGATCAGAAAAGTTCCTCTAAACCCATGCTTGCGCCCATAATCGCGAGCCATGGTAAGAAAACGGGCCATATGCTCCTTTTCCCTTTTCATCTCTGTATTCAACAAGGACAGGTATCCTTCCCTCCCTCCCCAAAATACATAATTCTCTCCTCCTAATGCAATGTTGACATCCAGTGCATTCTTAACCTGTGCTCCGGCCCTGGCTACTACACGGAAGTCAGGATTCGTCGCCGCTCCGTTCATATAACGTGGATGTGAAAAAAGATTGGATGTCCCCCACAATAACTTTACCCCGGAAAGTCTTTGCTTCTCCCGGGCATATTCCACCATCCGGGACAACCTCCCTTCCGACTCTCCCAAAGTCTCCCCTTCTTCTACCAGATCAAAGTCATGAAAACAATAATACGGATTCCCCAATTTGGTGAAAAACTCAAACGCCGCATCCATCTTCGCCCGGGCCCGATCCATCACCTGATCATAAGCATTCCATGGATAATCTTTTGTCCCTGCTCCAAATGGATCGGTACCCGTGTTCCCAAATGTATGCCAGTAGGCCACTGCAAACCGAAAATGATCTTTCATCGCTTTTCCCCGTACTACCCTGCTCGCATCATACCACTTAAATGCTAACGGATTATCGGAACCTTTTCCTTCGTATGAAATCTTCCCTATCCCCGGGAAATACTCCTTTTGACCTTTTAGTATATTCATCTTGTAATTATTTTGATTTATTATTAATACATGGGAAAAGCAAAATTTTCTATTGGTTCATTGTATTTTTCAATAATTTCTTCCAGCGTTGGTAAGCCTCCTCATATTGATCTGAGAGTATAACATCAGGTTCTATGGTCTTTATTTTTCTCAGAGATTTAAAACATTCATCAAAAGAATGATAAAATCCGACACCGTATCCGGCAGCGAGGGCTGCTCCCCTGGAACCATCGGTATCAAACAATTCTATTTTTGTCTTTGTACTGTTAGCTATGGCTTCGGCAAACAAGGGACTCAGGAACATGTTGGCATGGCCGGCCCGGATCACCGTTGGATCAATCCCAGTTTCCTGCATGATCTCCAAACCATAACGAAAAGCAAAAGCGATCCCTTCCTGTGCCGCCCGTAAAATATGCGCCCGGTGGTGCCTGTTGAACCGGAGGCCTGAAAAAACAGATCCCGGATCTTTATTCGAGAGTATTCGCTCCGCTCCGTTGCCAAAAGGAAGAATGGTCAATCCCTCTGCACCCACCGGCACATTGGCAGCTTCTTCATTCATCCGGGGATAGCTCACCTTTCCTTCCATCAGATTCTGTCGCAGCCATGCATTCAGGATTCCTGTACCATTGATGCACAACAATACTCCAAACCTATTTTCCGGCGGTTGGTGATTCACATGTACGAAAGTATTTACCCTGGATAACGGATCATATTTTCGCTGGTCACTTACCCCGTACACCACTCCCGATGTACCAGCCGTAGCAGCTACCTCTCCGGGGTTCATTACATTTAGTGAAAAGGCATTGTTTGGCTGATCACCAGCCCGGTAGGTTACAGGAATTCCGGGAACCAATCCCAATTCTCCGGCAGCCAGCTCCGTCAGTTTCCCCTGATCCCCGAATACCGGGACAACCGATGGGAACAACTTCGGGTCAAAACCAAAATAATCTGTCACCAACGATGCTACTTCATTATTTTTAAAATCCCAGAAAATCCCTTCTGACAACCCGGGGATGGTAGTAACCGCCTCCCCCGTCATACGCATAGCGATATAGTCGCCGGGAAGGAGAAATTTCCAGGTCTTTTTGTAAATCCCGGGTTCATTTTTTTTAACCCACGCCAGTTTAGACGCAGTGAAATTCCCTGGAGAATTCAGCAGATGATCCAGGCAAATATTGGGGCCCATCTCTTCAAAAGCAATAGTTCCGATTTCTACCGCCCGGCTATCACACCAGATAATAGAAGGACGCAATACCTTTTTGTTTTCATCTATCATCACCAGGCCATGCATCTGATAAGAAATACCGATAGCTCCAATATCTCCGGGGGGAGACCCTGCCTGTTCCAGGAGCTTACGGGTTACTATTCCCAAGTTTGTCCACCACATCTCAGGGTTCTGCTCTGCCCATCCGGCATGTGGAGCATTTATAGGCATTTCTATTTCGGGATAACTGACAACCGCAACAGGGATTCCTTTATTCCCGTCAAGGAGGGTTGCCTTAACGGAAGAGCTACCCACGTCATATCCTAAAAACAACATGATGTATTAAGGTTTTAAAAAAATTGTAGAATATATTAAGCATCAATATTGGCATATTTTGCATGTTTTTCTATAAAATCACGGCGTGGTGGTACTTCATCTCCCATCAACATAGAAAAGATGCGGTCGGCTTCTGCTGCACTCTCTATGGTCACCTGCCTGAGTGTACGTTTTTCAGGGTTCATGGTGGTTTCCCAAAGCTGCTCGGCATTCATCTCTCCCAGCCCTTTGTAACGTTGTACGGAGACCCCTCCCTGTTCGCCACCCATTTCTTCAACTGCCAGCAACCGTTGTTGTTCGGTCCAGCAATACCGGAGATTTTTTCCTTTTTTGGCCATGTAAAGCGGGGGCGTCGCTATATATAGATATCCATTTTTAATCAAATCCTGCATATATCTGAAGAATAATGTCATAATCAGAGTGTCAATGTGGCTTCCGTCCACATCTGCATCCGTCATAATGATAATCTTATGATAGCGTAATCCGGACAAGTCCAGAGCTTTACTATCTTCCTCAGTACCAATGGAAACGCCAAGGGCTATGAAAATATTTTTTATCTCTTCATTTTCATAGATCTTGTGCGTCATGGCTTTTTCGACATTCAGTATCTTCCCTCTCAGCGGCAGAATAGCCTGAAAGTGTCTGTCCCTTCCCTGTTTAGCCGTACCACCTGCCGAATCTCCTTCCACGAGGAAGATTTCTGTTCCATTAGGATCTTTTTGGGCACAATCTGCCAGTTTCCCAGGGAGTCCGGAACCGGATAATACGTTTTTCCGCTGCACCAATTCTCTGGCTTTGCGGGCAGCATGGCGGGCCGTAGCAGCCAGGATCACTTTCTGGACAATAATTTTGGCATCTTTGGGGTTTTCCTCCAGGTAATTGGTCAATGCAGTGCTGACAGCCTGATCTACAGCTCCCATCACTTCAGAATTTCCCAGTTTTGTTTTGGTCTGTCCTTCAAACTGTGGTTCCTGCACTTTTAGTGAAACAATAGCTGTAAGACCTTCCCTGAAATCATCCCCATTAATATCAAATTTCAATTTGGTTGTCATCCCCGACTTCTCAGCATAGTTTTTCAGAGTACGTGTCAGTCCGCGCCGGAAACCGGATAAATGGGTTCCCCCCTCAATAGTGTTGATATTATTAACATAAGTATGAATATTTTCGGAAAAAGAAGTATTGTATTGCATGGCTATCTCTATCGGGATCCCGTTTTTTTCCGTTTCGATAAAGATTGGTTTCTCAGTGAGGGCCTCCCGTGTAGAATCAAGGTAACGTACAAATTCAAGTAATCCCTGTTCAGAATAGAAATTATCATGACGATATTTGCCATGATCAGTTTCATCTCCGTTATCGTTGCCGTTTTCAAGTGTTTCCCGTTTGTCGGTCAGGGTAAGCCGGATTTTTTTATTCAGGAAAGCGAGTTCACGGAGGCGGGCAGCCAGAATCTCATATTTAAATTCAATGGTGATAAAGATGGTACTATCCGGTTTAAAGGTAACCTTGGTACCGTTTCTTTCCGTGACACCCACCACTTTCACCTTGTCCAGTGGTTTCCCTTTGTGATATTCCTGTACATAAATTTTCCCTTCCCGGTACACCTCTGCACGCAAATAATCGGAAAGTGCATTTACACAAGAAACACCTACCCCGTGTAATCCTCCCGATACTTTGTAGCTATCCTTATTAAATTTTCCGCCGGCATGAAGCACCGTCATGACAACCTCAAGCGCAGAACGGTGTTCCTTCTCATGCATATCTGTAGGAATTCCCCGTCCGTCATCGGTAATGGTTATGGAACCATCTTCATTGATAGTCACATCAATATTGTTACAATAACCGGCCAGTGCTTCGTCGATGGAGTTATCAACGACCTCATATACCAAATGGTGCAAGCCTTTTTCACTGACATCTCCAATATACATGGCAGGTCGCTTGCGTACTGCTTCCAGTCCCTCTAAAACCTGGATGTTTTCGGCAGAATATCCATTACTGCCATTCTTCTTCATTTTGTCACTCATAATTAATTTATTTTTGAAACATAATCCCTTTTACCGAAATTTCCTCCGGGATTTCTATTCATTATTCTTTTAAGCTTTTTATGATTATAATTAACTGCTGTTCCGGCAAAAGAAACATTAAAAACTATCTTGTTCCGTATTTTTTTCATCCTCCACAACATAGTCTCTGACAACAAAATACAACACATATTATTTCTTCTGTAATAAGATATGCAAATATACTAAATTTTAATGAAAATCAGGCAATTAAGCACGATCAACTGCATTATTTTTTTAACAGATAATAAACAAAATATCCGAAAAAAAAACCTGACTCTGTTGAAATGTTAACAACTCAAACAGAACAGATGTAACAGCCTGTTTTACAAGGAATATGTGAATCCTCCCATGAATAAGAATCCTTGTGTGGGATATTGGTTCCAGATTTCATAGCGGATACCGGCCATATTGTTCATTCGTATAAAGAAAGAAAGTATTTTCCTGTATCTGTATTCCAAGCTCAGGTTCAGATCAGGATAAGCTTTGAGCATGGTTACATGAAGCGGGGATGAAAGCGTCCGGACATACCTTTTACCAATAAACATCATATCAGCATTGAGAATAATCTTATCCTGCAGATTGTATCTTATCCCCAGGGAAGCATCGAAAGCTGGTTTATGCCAAGGTTTATAGAGTGCGGACATACTATACTTATATATTTCCGCACGCAACCGTAGTGATAATTTTTTTCCTGCCTGCCTCATAAATTCTCCGGACAGGTGGGCAAGCTGTATATCATCATAAGCAACCGAGAAAACATTCCCCAGGACATTGGATGTGTCATTTACAAAAAATGGCATCCCGTCAACAAGGGCATAGGAACCATATAGCTTATACTCTGTCCCTGGAGCGAGTGAACCTGAAAGTCCAAGGTAGAAGATCATTTTATGGTCTGTATTGTGAACATATAAACCAGGTTTAATATAAGGATTCATTCCGGCAATAGACTGATAATCATTCACCACCATTTTCCCATCCATACCAAGATAAGCCATCAGGTAGTCGGGGATGATCTTAAACTGAAAGCGAATACGTGGATAGAGTCTGATATCCGTATTATCTTCTCTTGCATCAATCGTTGCAGCAATAGAAGCTTTCATGCGCCATTCGGAGGCTGACTGAAAGAACCAGGGTTCAAAGGAAAAAACAGCATCAGAGTGGCCGAAGGGAAGCACATTATTGTTAAAATATTGAACATCTGTATTGATTCCGATTGTTTTACCCTTAAAAACATTAAAAAGTTTTCCATTAAAGCGAATGCCCTGTTGATAGTAATTATACTTGTCTGAAAAATAATCAACGCTGACCCTCAGGTCATAATTCAAATGGTTGGAATCGGCACGTATAGAATACAGACGTAAATTGGCCCCGGGATTAAAATAAGACTGCCGTATGCTGTCTATAAAAAGAGTAGTATCAACCAATGGATTATAACCATAGAAATTTACCCGGTTCCTGTTAACAAACAGGTTTCCATTTAATGTAGCATAGTGAAATATTTTCTTTCCGTAAACCATGCCCCTGGTATCCCCATATCCCCCGTTCACTCTTTTGTCGTTATTTAGTTTTATTTTCCCGTATGAAGAAAGACTCCCGAAGTAAAAGCCAAGTATATGATCTCTCGAACGGAGGGTACTCATATTAAACTCAACCAGTGGTGTAATGTAATTTCCTATCCCAAGTTTGAAATAACTTTTATAAAGCCTGGGGATTGATTCTCCGGCAAGACGGGCTGGTTTGATGGGTCGGGCTTTGAAAGGGACCATCATCGGTTTCGGCGAAATAACATACCTTACTTTGGGATGGTATTTTACCGTATCCCTGATGACAGGGGAAATATCAATTTTTCTTACATCTGACAGGGAAGGTTCATAAGGTTTTACAACTTTCACTTCTTTCCGGATCTCTTTCTGCTGGGCAATCAGTTGACTATTAAGTAAGAACAATGCAGCCAGAAACAAAAATAAACGATATGTTTTGTTATAGATCATCATTCGGTTTTTTCAATCTTTCCAACGGGAAATTGTTTTTCCTCCTCACCACCAGGGTGTGTTTTAATAGTGTCCGGTGGAACCTCCAATGAATCTATGGGTGCATTTCTCAATTTTTCATAATGTTCAATATCTTTCAATTTTTCCTTTGCTTCATCGAGAATTCCATCGTCTTTTTTCTGGTAATATTCCATTAAACTCTGCAGCGTATATTTTGCCTGAAGAAGATCATTTTTATCCAGACTAATATCAGAGAGTAGTAAAAATGCTTTCGCCATCCAGTATGGATGAGGGGTACTTTGATTGATAAAGTCCATTAACACTTTTTCCGCCTCATCATTTTTATGGAGACGATATAATAACTGGGCCACCCGGTATTTAGCTTCAGCACCTTCGGCGCTGGATACTTCTACAGCAACTTTTTTATAAGTCCCCATAGCTTGCTCAAAATCGCCCTGGAACTGATAAGCTTTTGCCATCTTAAAATAAGCCTCTCTGGCATTTTCCTCAGTCAGGTGATCCATTTTAACAATTTCCTGAGCGATCGTCACCACCGAGCTGTAATTTTTCATGACATAGGAGCAGCGCAACTCTCCCAGACGGGCCTTCAGCACATTCTTCTCTAATTCGGCCACTTTTTCAAGCAACACATAATCTTCGAGTGCAGTTGCATAATCTTTTCTGTCATATAATATATCTGAGGAGGCAACCAAAGCCGCTTCCGTAAAAAGGTTCCTGGGTTGGCGAATAACATACTGATAATGCTTCAGGGCTTCATCAGAATTTCCTTTGTTCCGCAAACATTCAGCCACATAAAAATGGGCATTGATTCTAAAAATGCCATCCGTAAATTTCTTCAGATAATTACTCAAAACCTCCTGTGCCTTGTCACAGTTCCCAGCCATATAAAGGTTTTCTCCGGAAATATAAAGCAAAGAATCTTCCTCTGCCATGCTCACATTAGCCATGCCGCCCAATTTATGTGCGTAGGCAAAGTAAGCTTCCACGTCATTCATATCCACATACACATTTTTCAGTCCGGTTAAAGCATTCCGCGCCTGGGGTGTCCCCGGATATTTTTCTACCAGCTGTTTATAACTCCTGATGGCTGCCGTATATTTATTCTGATTATAATAGATCAATCCAACCTGCAGGTAGGCTTTGGGCACATAAGCACTAGACTGATAAGAATAAATGATTTCATGAAAATCTTTCAGGGCAGCTTCTGATTCGTTTGCATCCATGTATGCCATTCCTCTTTCATAGAGTGCATCATCCAAATAGGTTGACTGTGGAAATTTTTCTATCAGAGTAGTCATATCTTTGATCTTAGCCCCGGGGGTTTTCAGTAATCCATATGAAAAACCCCGTTGATACAATGCATAATCAGCATTTACCTTTCCTGCCTGGTAAGCTATGGTATAATAATCCACTGCCTGTTTATAGTCCCTGGTGACAAATGCACAATCACCCAACCGGCAATAAGCATCAGTCACCAGTTCAGGTTTTGTCTTCTTCCCGAAAACAAGGTATTTACGAAACCACGATGAAGCCTCATTATATTTTTTCTCATTGAAATAAAGATACCCTATATCATAATGGGCTGTTTCATACTCAGGAAGAGAAATAGCTCCGGGACTAAAAAGAAATTTCTTAAAGGCTCCCAGTGCTTTTTCTGTGTCCTGCAACCGGTAATAAGCTTCCCCAAGCCAGAAATAAGCCCGGGCACGCAGCGACTGGTCATAGATAGCATACTGCAGGGATCTGGTAAGTAAAATAATGGCATTATCAGGATCTCCTGCCCGGAGCAATTCCAGAGCCCTGAAAAAAGCCACTCGCTGATAAGCCTTCTTCATTTCGTCGTTTTTGTTCCGGATCCGGTCCAGAGATTCCAACGCCATCTTATAATTTTTTGTGTTCAGGTAAGCCAATACGAGGTAATGATAGGCTTCGTTAATCCTTTTCGAATAGGGATATGTATCAATGTAAGTTTTCAACACCCTGACAGCTTCATTAAACGGTGAATAAGAAAGCTCAAAAGTAACCTTGGCATAATTAAACAGGGCATCTTCTTTGATGTTGGGATCAAAATCCATCCCGGCAGCAGCCGAAAACGCAATCCCTGCCTTTTTTTTGTTATTTAAATGAAGGAAACAATCAGCCAAAAGATAGTACGTGTTTTGTGCCAGCTTATCTTTTCCCCCGGTCGCATAACCAAATTGTTTCACTGCCAAATCGTATTGTCCTGTTTCATAATAACAATACCCTAATTCATAATGCTCATTTTTGTTTAAGGGTCTTTTTCCGTCATATCTTTCCAGATAAGGTAAGGCTTTCTTATAATCCCCTTTCTGAAACCACGCATCACCCATGTATTTGGTAATTTCAGCAGCACGTGTGGGGGTCGCATGGTCCAATATCCCCGGGGCATAAGCAAGGATCTCATCATATTTTTTCTGGAGATAAAGAATCTGCACAATATAATAAGGTACAATGACAGAAAAATTTTCATCACCGGTTAGTCGACGGAATTCTTTCAGCGCTGTCTCATAATTTCCTTGGGAATAAGCAATATGTGCATAATAATAAATAGCCGGAGAAGTATAATCACTCCGGATATCTTTGATTTCATAAAAAGCCATTTTGGCTTTATCATAGTCTTTCCGCATGAAATAGGAATATCCCAGCTTAAAATAATATTCAGCCGTCTCTTCATCTGTCAGGGAACCCAGGTCCACCCTGTTAAAATAAGTAATAGCTTTCCGGTAATTTTTCTTTTGATACTGGAACAAGGCCATTTCCAAAACTGCCTTCTCTACCAGTGAACTTTCAGGATGATTGCTGATAAAAGCAAACAAGCGGTATTCGGCATCATCATTAAAAAGATATACGGCACAACGCGCCGCATAATATTCCGAAAGGGTTGAAAGCAGATCACTGTCTCCTGTATTCTGGCTGGCAATATCATCAAAAAGTCGCTGTGCTGCTGAATACTTCTGTTTCTCGTAAAGATCTTCAGCTTGACGGTATGCGTATTCTTTAGTCGAATAAAAATAGGGTTTTTGTGTCCATCCGGCAGGGACTGCCAGAAAAATAATCCACAAAGATAAAATCACATGCCCTAAACGTGGTCGCATAGTTTATTTTTTTCAGCGGCTAAATTTAATTATTCTAACGGTTAAAAATGCGTATTAGTATAGCTTTTAATCAACAGTATTTTGTTAATTTCCCCGGTGAACCAATGACATTGTAAAACAAATTTGTATTTTTGAAGCAAACAGAAAGTTATTTAACAGAACATGGAAGAAAAACCACTCATAGATTTACGTCATTGTAACCTTTACCAAAAAGACCATTTGGTCTTAAAAGATGTGACATTCAGCATTTTTCCCGGAGAGTTTGTTTATCTGATCGGTAAAGTGGGCAGCGGAAAAACAACCCTCATCAAAACAATCAATGCGCAGGTTCCATTAAAAGAAGGTTTTGCCAACGTTGATGATTTCTATTTAAAATCTTTAAAAAAAAAGGAAACCCCGGCCCTCCGTAGAAATTTAGGCATTGTATTTCAGGATTTTCAGTTACTGACAGACCGGACGGTAAATAATAACCTGGCATTTGTTCTGAAAGCCACCGGCTGGAAAGACAGGAAGAAAATTGAAGAACGGATACAGGAAGTGTTACGGATGGTAAATATGGAATATAAAGGCTATAAAATGCCGCATCAATTATCCGGAGGAGAACAACAAAGGATTGTGATTGCACGTGCCTTGCTGAATCATCCGAATATCATCCTGGCTGATGAGCCTACTGGGAATCTGGATCCGGAAACTTCAGACGGTATTCTGAATCTTCTTATGAATATCAGTCGTACAAAATGCACTGTTCTGTTTGCAACCCATAATTATACACTTCTGAAAAAATATCATTCACGTACATTGAAATGCGAAAATATGCTTCTTACCGAAGTCAGGAAAGAAGAAGAAATTGATTTCAGTGCTATCATTTGACTAACGGATGAAACACCTATGCTAAAGAATTATTAAAAGATCCCTTAATTTAAACAGGCAAAAGTCAAAAATTGAAAAAATTAATTATAACTTTGCATATGAAGTTTAACTATTAAATATTACAACCATGGCATTAATGATCACAGATGAATGCATTGCGTGTGGCGCATGTATAACAGAATGTCCAAATGAAGCAATTAGTGAAGGGGAACCTTATGTTATCGATCCGAATCTTTGTACAGAATGTGTTGGGTTTTATGATGAACCCCAATGCCAGTCTGTTTGTCCGGTAGATTGCATTATTTCAAACCCGGATCATCAGGAAACAAAAGAAGCATTGCTGGCTAAGAAAAAAAAGATTCACGGCGAATAATCGTTGCCCCATAAAAAAGGCCCAATTTGGGCCTTTTTTAATTTCTTTACAACAATTTACAGTCATCAGCGTCCTGGTCAGACAGCTTTTTGTGGCTGGATATAATTATTCTTTTGCAGGATAACGCCCGGATAATTTTTAATTTCATTCTTTTCTCCACGCATTTGTGCTGAGTAATATTCCTTTGTCAGTTGATCAAGGACTTCTTTTACGGATTGTATTTTGGTGGTTCTGTATGCATTGCTACCGGCAAAGACAAATCCGTTTTTCAGATTGCCTTTTGCAGCATTTATCAATGCCAGCGAGATGCAATAAGGCGCTGTTTTATAATCACAACCTCTCAGACATTGCCAGGGACAGGAGATAGGGTGTTTTTTCCCGTTGGAAACATCCTCAAGAAACTGGTTTCTAATGGCTCTTCCCGGTAATCCCACCGGGCTGTCAATAATCATCAGGTCTTCTTTTTTGCTGTTAACATAAGCTTCCTTAAATTCTTCAGAGGCATCACATTCATAAGTAGGCACCAAACGTGTGGCAATTTGTACCGCACTGGCTCCCAATTGCATCATATGATACATATCATCCCCACTGTACACACCCCCGGCAGCAATCACCGGGATATTCCTGTCATACTGTATCCCGAAATCTTTCACGACATCAACTACCTGCGGGACAGTTTCTTCCAAAGAATAATCCTGATTATCAATCTGTGCCTTTTTGAAACCCAGGTGCCCCCCCGCTAAAGGACCCTCAACGACCACGGCGTCAGGAATCACTCCGTAATGATCAGACCAATATTTAAATATAAGCCGTGCTGCTCTGGCTGAAGAAACAATAGGAAGAAACTTGGTTTTATTTTCACCATGTTTGTCTTTCAGGAGAATGTCCGGCATTCTCAAAGGTAAACCAGCCCCTGAAATAATCAGGTCAACTCCTTCTTCGATAGCTACCACCATATGATTCTCATAGTCAGTGAGAGCCATCATAATATTCACGCCAATAATACCGTCAGTCATCGTGCGGGCTTTCCGTATCTCCTGACGAAGAGCTTTCATATTTGCTTCCTTTAGGTCTTTTGAAAAGTCAGGCATCAACATACCTATAGACGCCGATGAAATGATTCCAATCCCTCCTTCTTCTGCTACGGCTGATGCCAACCCGGACAATGAAACAGCTACACCCATTCCTCCTTGTATAACAGGAAGTCTTGCTTCCAGATTACCAATACGTAATGTTTTCATGTTAAAATTATTATTATTAATGCAAACAAAAATATGTCTTTGTGGAAGGAAAAAAAAACTAAAGGTCTAAATGTCGTAAAGAAGGGATAAATGACATTTACAGGGATGAAATGCATAAAAAAAGGGATGAATAACAAGTCTGTTTCATGTTGAAGGAATAAAATGACAGGGAAGGGGAAACATTTTTTTCTTAAAATCAGCTATCGGAACCGGAGAAACCGGTCCCTCCCTGCTTTATTTTGCAGAGAAAAAGGATGGCTTCACCTTCAGAAAATCATCTCTCCCGTCGTTCAAGGCAAAATAAGGTTATATCTTATAAAATAATTCTTTGAATCTGGGAATGTAGGTCCTGGATACCATTACTTTATTATGGTCGGATCCGACATAAAGGATATAACCCTGTGAACTACCTTCCACCCTGCTTACCTGATTGATGTTTACAATATAAGTGCGATGACATTTAAAAATATAAGGAAAATTGCCGAATGTTTTTTCAGCATGTAGTAAAGTGCATCTTACCATCCTGGATTTTGTTCCATTTTCCTCTTCCCAGAAAACTTCTATATAGTTATTTGCTGAACGAATAAATAACAGTGTTTCTACATCTATGGAAAGATCATCTTTTTCATAATCTGATTTAAGATGGACTATTTTGGGTTTGGGATTTGATTTATTCTCAAGGTATCTGCTAAGCTCCAGGGCAGAATGCAAGTGTTTTCTGAGTAACCGGTTTCGGTTGTATGGAATTGATATACTAACCGGAATAGCGCTAATTATCAATACTTTTATCAAAACAAAAAAACTAAAATAAAAAGAACCGGTCAGCCGGAAATAAATATAATATCCAATAACTATGGTAAACATTATCCATATGTTCCAAAGAATCTCTTTTAAAACATTCCAGTTTTTAAATAAACTGGTTTGTGATAAAAAAGCAGGCATCAGTAAAAGATTTACACTTAGAGCAAGAAAAACCACAACGATCAATCCTCCTATCAGGAAATATTTATCTTCTGTGGATATTGATTTAAGATCAAATGGCTGGAAAAAATATAAAACCATAAAAATCACCAAACTGATCACAAAAATCAATTTTGTATTCTGTTTCAGATCGTCAGTAAAGGGATAGGATTTTTTTAAAAAATTAAAGAATTCAGACATACCTCATTTTTTCCAGTGCATTAACAGACTATTTCTTTCTCTGCAAAAATAAGAAATTAATCATCGTTTTATCCACAGCGGATTGGGTTTTTTCCCCATTATAAAAATCAAATGTCCTCCCTGCATTAACTGATGATGTCTGACAAAAGGTTTTTCCAGCGGTTTGCCGTTAAAAAGAACCGCATGCACAAAATTTCCCTCGTCCGTTTTTCCTTTCACCCGAATCAATGGTTGCTTTTTTAACAATAGGAACAACGATGGCATATTCCCCGCTCCCCGGACATGGTCCCGTCCGTTCCTGCAGTGTTTGTTTTTGGATAGAATAGCATATTCAAAAGGCTTTGAAAAACGAGCCACAAAAAATATCTTTTCGTTTTTGGCCCATCCGGAAGAAAAACGATATCCTTCTATTTCAGTTTGATTCACGATGCGTAAATAAGCATTCACTGTTTTAGCCCCATGGCTCAAGTCAATCAGCATATTGTTCTTTCGTTGCAGGAAAGCGGTATCTGTGTATTCCAATATGGGGAGTATTCGGGGAAAGCTGAATAAAGCCAAAAGGTACGGTAGTTCCGGGAAAGGTATTTCCAAAGCGTGCTGTACCGATGAAAGAATCCACCCAAACCGAGTTGTTTTCGGGCTGAAATACATCCTGACGACATCCGGACAGCAATAAAACAATCAAGAAAAACTTATGCAATCTTTTTCAGGTATTCGGAAAGTAATTTTCCCTCAGCGTCAAACCATTTTTTTAAACCAATGTACTTCTCTTTAGTACCTTTTTTTCTAAAGGTATTGACCTTGTCCTGTTTATTTCTCAGTCGGAAAGCACTGTTCATAATTGCCTGACGGACAGTATCTTTCCTGGTAGGCGGAAGTTTAAAAAACAAAAGAGCATCCTGGATCAACTCGGAATAAGTAACCGGACGATCCAACTGGCGGAGACGTTTCAATATATAATTTCCCCAGATAGCTTTAGGTCCCGGTTTTCTTTTACGTTTTGATTTCTTTTGGGCAGAAAGTTCTTTTTTCTCAGTATAAGTCTTCGTTTTACCAACAGACTTAATCTCGGCCTCCACATGCACATCAATACTTACAGAACCGGGTTCCAGTTTTTCCAAAACAGACTTAATATGTTCCAACCGCCTTACTGTCTTATCAAGTTCTTCCTCATAAAACTGGATCATTTCGGCTTTTTCTTCTTTGGATAATGATAAAGATAAATTATTCATTTGATAAAAAGATTATTAAATAAACTAGTAAATAATTAAACAATACATTGGTTTAGAACGCGAACTATCAAATCAAACAGAATCTTCATACGAGTTTAAGTTCCTAAAAATAAATAAAATAATTATAATCTCACAAAAATTATTAAATATTTTAGATAAACACTATCAATTCAAACTAATTTCAATAATGAAACACAACTATAAAACCACAAACAAACCTATAAAATGAATGAAAAACTAATGAGTCATTGACGGAGGAGCCCAGGAAGGATCGTGTCCCCAGGTCTTTACCGGTTTGGATGACATCTCAAACATCAGAGTACCTCCGTTGTTAATTTCCCGATAAGTAACATACGTTCTTTTCAGGATTTTTCCGTTGAGGGTTACCTGCCGGATATACATATTTTCCGGGCTGTTGTTGCGGGTAATAATAGTAAATGTACGTCCGTGGCCCACCTGTATCTCTGCTTTGTTAAAGAGGGGACTTCCAAAGACATAATTTCCATCTGCCGGATTTTCCTGATAAAACCCCAGGCTGCTTAGTACAAACCAGGCAGACATCTGACCACAATCTTCATTTCCGCTCAGGCCATTGGGATCATCAAAATAAAGAGTCGTTAGTATCTGCCTTACCCGTTGTTGCGTTTTCCAGGGAGCACCGGCATAATCATACATGTAAGCAATATGATGGCTGGGTTCATTTCCATGGGCATATTGTCCTATCAGGCCTGATATATCAGGGGAAGCATTTTCCCCTTCTACCGGTTTATCAAGTGTAAACAGCGTATCCAGCTTTTGTATAAAAGCTTCACGTCCTCCCATCAGGGTGATCAACCCCTGCACATCCTGTGGAACAAGCCAGGTATATTGCCAGGCATTTCCTTCTGTATAATCAAAACTTGCATGACTGGAGAACAAAGGATTAAAAGGTGTCCGCCAGGTGCCGTCAGACATTTTCCCCCGCATAAAATGCGTTTGTGGATCAAAATAGTTCTTATAATAGCCAGCACGCTTTAAATAATATTTATAATCTTCTTTTTTCCCTAACCGTCTGGCCATATCTGCAATACACCAGTCATCAATGGCATATTCCAGGCCTTTGGAAACGGAATGTTTCTCTTTATCGGCCGGGATATAGCCTCGTTCACGGACGTAACGTAACCCTTCAATGTCTGTCATGGATGATTTTTTCATGGCTTGGAACACTGTGTCCGGATCTTCTTTCAACAATCCTTTGGCATAAGCATCTGCCAAAACAGGGATAGCATGGTATCCTACCATGGTGTTGGTCTCATTTCCCATGAGTGCCCATACAGGCAAGAGACCATACTCCCGGTAAAAACTCATCATTGAGCCCAGTATCCCATTCAGGCGATCTTTCTGTATCAATGTCAACAGTGGATGTTCGGCACGGTAAGTATCCCACAATGAGTATACTGTATAACGCGGATATTTCCCACTATGATGGATTTTCCCATCCACCCCTTTATAATTCCCCTGCGCATCAGAGTAAAGGGAAGGAGCCATCATAGTATGGTACAGCGCTGTATAAAATATCTTCTTGCAAGTTGTATCCGGAGTTTGTATTCGAATCTTTGCCAGTTCCCCGGACCAGGCATCATGTGCAAGTTTCCTGACACGGTCAAAATCCCACCCGGGGATTTCTTCAAGATTTTTTATCGCGCCTCTGATATCTGCCGAGGAAATGCCTACTTTTAATAAGACCGGTGACGAGGCGGCATCATCAAAAACAAAAACTCCCTGCACATTTGTTCCCTGCACTTTATTGTCTTCTGTTTTCTTTCCACCGACAACCGGGATAAAGTTGCTGAATGCCCGGGAAAACCTGGCAGCAAAATAGACCCTTTGATCGTGAGCCCATCCTTCTGACATCCTGTATCCTGTAACCAACCCGGTAGAATCTACCCGGATCATGGTATTAACAGGATGATCCCAGTTAATATGAAAACCCAGATCGAAAACAACATTTCCTTTTCCGGACTTATGGAATGTGTACCGGTGAAAACCTGTCCGCTCGGACACAGTTAACTCGGCTAATACATCCGGCTTTTCCAGGAAAACAGAATAATACCCTGGTTCGGCATGCTCATTTGTATGTGAAAAAGATGACCAGTGGGGTTTCATAAAATTTATTCCTCCGCCGGTCGTGTCATCCGGAAAAGTATCTGTGGCCGGGAGAACCAGGATATCACACAAGTCGCCTATCCCGGTACCACTCAGGTGTAAATGACTGAAACCGGCAATCATAGTATCGGAAATATGGTAACCCGAACACCAGTCCCATCCGCTGCGTCCGTTATCAGGACTTAGCTGTACCCCGCCAAAAGGCAACACCGCCCCCGGGAAAGTGTGACCATGACCTCCGGTGCCAATAAACGGATCCACATAAGCCGTGAGGTCTTCCGTGGTTTGATGGTTCGTCACACAAGATGAAATAAAGATTATTGTAAATAATCCTATTGTCTGCATTATTGTTTTCATTACAATTCTTGTTTAATTATATATTTCGAGATCAAAGTTATCATGATATAAAAATCAGCCGGATAAAAATTCATTGTTTATCAGACATTGTCCCTAAGGATTGAACAACTCTTATCAGGTGGTCTCCTATGCCGATGTGGTAGCCTTCCATATAATCTATTAGGTTTCCAGAACCATCTGCTACTACCATTACCGGCAGGTTTATACCGCCGGTTTTTCCGTATTGTTCCCTGACCAGACGGAGTATAGTCCCCTGCTTATCCAACACGAATACGGCATTCTTTGAAAGCTCTTTATAATTAGCAGGTGAAAAAGATTCTGTCTGTTTGTCATTCGTTAGCAAAAAAACCAGGCTGCCGCCCCAGGCCTGAATACCGGGCAAGACATCAGGTATCTCATTCATTATATGCCGGCTGGGCTCTTGCTGCGGATTTATCCAACATAAGATCAAACCCTTCCCGTGGGTCAACTCCATCAACAGGGTATCTTTTCCCGTTTTCCAAATCTTTGGGGATGCTTCCACAGGTAGTTTTCCCCAACTTTTCAATGTATCAAAACTTTTTCTGATAAACACCTTTACTTTCTTTGCCTCTCTCTCTTTGATCTGAAAGAAATGCAGCGATGCCAGCACACTTCCATCGCTTTTTCGATTTCCGGTTACCAACATATAATTTCCAGGATCAATCTTTAAAGGAAGGGGGAAATCAGTGACTTTTAAAAAATAAGGAAACGGCAATGTATGATATTGACCTTCCTCAAAACGAGCCAGTGTAAACTGACTATAATATTGCGGTATGCTCTTCTCCTGTCCCTCATATTCCAAATTCAGCGATGCTGTTTTTCCCGGCAGCACCTGATCTCCTTCAAAAAACACATCTTTCCACTGATCCTTGATCCAGTATTGCGGCACCTCTCTTGCTGTTTCAATCCGTGCCGGCACTCCAAACGTCCTGCAAACAGACACGAAAAATATTTTTCTGGAATGACGGTCAGTATATCTCAAAGAAAAAACACCCGGTGGCGTCAGGGGTACATCATAATAATTGTCTGCATCATCCAACCGTATATGCTGATTTATCCAGTTCACCAGTCTCTCCGGATTTTTTCTGAATATATCCACCTGTTCTCCGGAAAAAACACGTATAAAAAAGGAACGGTAAGCCGTCAGTTGTTCATTATCAACACGGGGTGCAAGAACATCGTCATTGAATCGTTCAGGATCACTTTCTTCCAGTCCTCCGGCGAAATCAGCAGCATGTATCAAATGATCATAAAGCACCGCAGCCTGAGCATCCCGCAAATCTTTGGCAGAGACTTTTTCTAGCAGCGTTAGCGCTCTTTCCCTAAGTGTATCAGGGATTTTGCTCAGGAAGCTGGTGATCTCCGGAAAATTCCCCATACTTTTAACCAGAAGCGGCCAGGTACGTTCCGGGGGAAATTGTTTTTTTTCAGCCCAGGTACAGGCTTTGGCAGAGTCAAAAAATGTTGCCGTATAAGCCAGACGGATTGAATCCTCTGTTTTCAGGCGAATAGCATTTTCATCTCGCCCTGCTGTCGGCACAGGCAAAGGTTTCTTTTGAGTCGGGGGGATCATATCAAGGTTCACTGTATATTCCCTGCCCAATTCTCCGTTTAGTGTAACTAAAAAGGTATCTGATTCTGATACAGTCACTTTCCCGTAACCAAAACGATCTCCTTTATGGGCCCACACCAACAGGTCTCCCAATCCGGTGGTAAAAGTAACTATCCCGGAAGTATCGGCAGGCAAGATAGCCAATGGATAAAATTCGGCATAGTTATATAATTGAAATGCTACCGAAGCCTGTGGTACACAGGCGCCCGTTCTGTCCTGTACTTTAACAACCAGTGTTTTTGTCTCCGCATATCTATGTAATGTATTGATTACAGCATATTTCTCAGCTTTACGTACCACCGGTTCATTCCCGAAATAAGCTCCGAAAGCTTTGGTATGTATAAGCATAGCGCGTCTGGCCGGCTCGGTAAACCAACCCATATCCAAAGCAGGCTCTGGTTCACAAGCCCCCATATAATGCCACTGTCCATCAACCCAGACTTCAACCCAGGCATGGTTATCATCAGAATGTGCCCACCGGGGAACATATACCTGCCGGGCAGGAATCCCGGCTGTTCGTAATGCAGCCACCGTAAAAGTAGATTCTTCCCCGCAACGACCCCTTGCATTTTTTACTGTATTCATGGGGGAAGATGTACGTATGTCAGCCGGCTGGTAAGCAACCTTTTCGTGGCACCAGTGATTAATCTCCAACGCCGCTTCTTTCATGGTGAGACCTTTTATACGCCGGGCAATCTCATCGTAATATACTATTCTGAATGAATCCGGGTTTTCATTATTTACCCGGTAAGGTAATACATAATGCAGGAATATATCATCAGGGATATTCTTCCCCCAGGGCATTTCTTTTTGAGACCGTATGGAAGCCTTCACGTGCCTCAGAAAAAAATCACCGGAATATTCTGCCAGATCATTCAGCGGCATAAAAGCATATAAAAATAACAGTCCCTCTCTTTCCTGTTTTGTCAGATTTTCAGAAAAAACACCGAACAATTCCTGTTGACGTGCAGAAGCAAGTACCCTGACTTTCTTAAACTCCTTCTGCACCAATTGCCTGTAATGAGTGTCTCTGATCAGATGTCCGGAATCACAGGCACTGATAAAAAATAAAAAAACAAACAGTATTGAAAGTAAGAACCCGTATTTATTATTCATTATTATTTTTTTTCTTTTGTATCTTTTTAAAACATCCTGTCGGAAAATATTTCAGTAAAATACCCGAAAAACAACAAGACTAAACCAATATAAATATTCTTAATATTTATAACGCCCTGAGATGCAATCATTGAACACTATCTACCGGAAAAACATAACATACTTTGATGTAAAATTACAAATTTACGTCCTTATGAAAAAATTTAAATACAATTATTTTCTCCTGTAATAATCTGTTAAGGTTTTTTAAAATAGTCGAATCTGAGGAGTAGGACATTCTTTATTTTCCAGACACTAATTTTATAGTTTCGATCGAATAAGCGCCTGTCTTTGCTTGAAAATCATGTTTATTCGCATGAAAGGATGTACCTGTTTCTTCAATCAGATTGGTATGCCATGCTTTTATTATTGGGAAAGCAGAATGAACAGTTGCGAACACCTGCTGGCCAACCGGCTCAAAAAAGCGGATAATGACGGCATCATCACTTTCACTCTTCTTGATGGTAGAGATAATCACCTGGTTCTGATCTACTGAGAAGAAACTTTTTTCTTCCGGCAAGCTTTCATTCTCAAACCCCGGAGGGTTAAAAACCGGAAAAAGTGGTTCGTTGGTCTGTCGGCCCAGATGAAAATCATCCATAGTACGGGGAGAAAATGAGGTCAGTGTAAAAGAAAAAGCATGATCTCCGGTTTGATCATAATCGTTTCCTTCACCATGGCAACTTTTCCGGCTGGCCAAGAGCACAGGCTGTAAAACAGCAGAAGGAAGCGGGTTACTGGTGGGATCCAGATAATCCCAGGCAACCACAGAAGAGGTAAAGAGAACGGTAGCATCTTCCATTTCGGCAGCCATCCAGTTTTCAATACCACGTGGCCGGGTTTCCGAACAAGGGTAAATATATCTTTCTCCGGCCGGTTGTTTTAACTCATCCTTCCCTACCCTCACACTCCCAAAAGGCACCTCATAACGCACCTTATCAGGAGAAGCTGCTACAGGAAACATCTGCCTGAATTCACGATACATGGTGCCATCCCAATTCAATAAATAAGTATGAAAATCAATTCTTTTCAGTTGTTTATATAATACAACTTCCTGCCTGACAATAGCATGAGCTATGGGCTGTTTATATTCAATTGTTGTATATACGGGACCGTCAGCGATTATTCTCCATATCAGTTCATGCAGGCCGGTACGATCATAACCTTTCATATCCGGTTGCTGAACATCTGCAAATTCTCCGGCTCCGTTACCAAAAGAATGCATGGTAATTACATCTCCTACTGCAAACTTACTATCATCAAAAAGATTCCTCTTCAGTTGTTTATCATACACCTGCTGGATCCCTCCGGGAAACAAGGTAACTCTGTAAAAAAAATTTTCAAGAATCGCCGGAGACTCGGATTTCAACAACGGGGCATTCTTTCGTATTGCATTCAGGCTTTTAATATAATAAGTCCGGTATCCTACCGATGGAATGTCTTTTGCAATAAAAGTCAAACCTGCGGAACATAAAGACCCGTCTGCATAAGTTTTTATATGATCTAATTGCGTGATCATGTCTTTACCGTCAGAATCGACCAATGTAATATCTTTCCCAAATCCTTCGGGGAGTTTGATTTCAACCGTTACCGGATCACTTCGCTTCCAGGACAAGCTGTTAAATACGACCAGCGGAATATTATCTTTCCTGTTCATTTTGATCTTCCCTGCAATCCGGTACAGCTGGTCTCTCAATATTTCTTTTGCTAAAAATGCCGAATTCTCAAGTTTTCTTCTGAACAGGCCATCTGTAATATCTCCATGTTTTCCTCCCCAACCATGATCGGGATAGATTTTGTTTTCCCAAGCCTTATTCAGTTTGTTCTGAGGATATTTGGCAAACGTTTTTTCCAGTAATGCGTTGACGGTTGCAAATTTCTCGGCAGCAGGTAATAATATATCTCCCCGACGACTTGCATTCAGTGCCTTATGGTGCGACGGACCATGAATATATATCCAGATATCAGGACGTTCTCCTTCAATCTTATTATAATCCACATGGTTCTGTTCCAGTTTCTTAAAGAAAGTTTCGGCTGTAATCATTTGGATCGGCGGTAATTGCAAACGATCAGAACCAGGAAGCAGGTTCAGGTCTGCTCGTAGTGACGACCATTTTTCAGTCAGTGCAGAATAATCCCTGGCTACACTCATATCCCAATCTGACAATACCGGGAGAACAGGTCCCGGAGAAGGTTCCACATAAAATTGTTCCCATTTCTTCCCTTCCTTCCCCAGAAAAAGAACGGCTTTCTCAAACCCCTGATTCAATGCAGGAAATGCATTTGCATAATGGCCCGGCGAGTAAACAGTGATATAAGAACTATCGGGACCGTACCAATGATAAATCCCTTCTTCCTGCCGGCTAAGGACCATATAAGGCACCCCCGATTTCTTTAATATCTGGGGCATTTGTAATGTACGCCCGGGAACATCCACACTCCAGTATATGCGTGACTTATATCCCGGAAATTGTTCTTCCAACCACTTTTTCCCCAGATAAAACTGCCGGATCAGGCTCTCTCCGAAATACATCTCCTCATAAGGCATGTTATAAGAAGCTCCGCATTGAAGGTGTCCATTTAATAAAAACTGTGAAAGAACATTTCTGACTTCCGGATGTCGGTGCAGATATTCCCGGATCATCAGAACATCTTCAATATTAAACCGGTAATCCGGATTCATTTTTAGTTTCTTCATTAAGGGGGTCAGTAGCATGGTGTCTCTGTCAATCATGCATTTTTCAGGACTATCCATCCACGCTATATCCTGATGACTGGAATTCATTAAACCAACCGATCCGTTCCGTAATACGGATGAAGTAATATCCCTGACAGAACGCACCAGTTGCGGAGAATAAATAATACGGGTTTCCAGTTTCCACAATTGTTGATCGGAATATCCTTTCTGTCTGATTAAGGTGACTTTCCCCAACTGATATTCTCCGCCCTCCCAAAATAAACCGGGCAGATAGACAACCGGAGATTGATTCAGCATAACTTCCAGTGTTGCATTCCGGGTCAACCCAATATTATGCAAGCGAAATTGAGCTTCTGAATGGCCGGACGCATCTTGCTCAAGCATCAGGTTAAACATTTGTTCTCCTATGAAAGCCGTAACTTTCCGTCCCTTCCACGTAACAGGTGCCGTAATAGTCGCAATGGGATTATTGGAGTTTTTTTCAACAACAAGATCCAGCCAACCCTCATGGGCAGCCTGCTCTTTAAGGAAATGGGCCGCATCAGAACATTGGAAAGTCATATACCATGCCATGGAACCGTCGTTGCCTCCCGTAACTTTTATTTTTACCGGTTTACCCGTATGCACGCTGGCTGTTGGCAGGGTAAGGATCATGTACCCAAATGCATCCCCAAACTGATCTTTGTATATTACATAAAAAGAAAGTTTACTTCCTTCTTTTCCGCTGATCTCATGATGAAAACCATCTTCTCCCTGTAAAACCAATAATGATTCCCCATTTATTTCAAATGAGAAATCATGAGAACCATGATTTATATCCAAACCGGCCAACCATATAAAACGCACCTGTTTTTGCTTATAATCAATAGAGACAGGAGCTGTTTCCCAGACAACAGCCATTTTCCCTGTCGTTGCCCTTGTAATGATGGCTTTCTTACAATCTACCCTGCTGCTATGATACGAAATCTCCTCCCCTGATATCCTGTGACCAAAACCTTCAAGACAATTTTCTGCTTGCTGGTTCAAAGTATAACGGATAAGTCCAGAACCTGTATTTTGTGACAGGGCAATCCCTGAAACAAAGAAAAACATTAAAAATAATATGGATAACTTCATATATCCGGAATTATGATGGGTTATGAGAATATTAAAACTTGTTACATGATTTTCTTACCTCCAGTTTAGTTGGAAGAACAATTTGTGTTTTTTCTATATTTTTCCCCTGGGATTGCATCTCCTGTACAAGAATATGTACCGCATTTTTCGCCATATCCTGCCAGGGTTGTGCCACTGCAGTTATCGGAGGATACAGCAACTGGAACAACTCCAGATCATCAAAACTAACAATCGCCACATCCTGTGGTATCCGTAATCCCAACTTATTGATAATTCCCAAACCTGCCACCGTCAGATCATTATTTAGGAAAAACAAGGCTTCCGCACTGACCGGACGAAAAAGAAGTTCAGGTAAAGCCTGTTCCATGGTAGCTTTTATTCCTCCAAACGGAATTTCTTTTACCTGTCTTTTATCGAAACGTATCCCATGATCATGCAATGCCTCCCGGTATCCATCGAAACGCAATTTAATAGGGGTCAGATAGGATGGTGTTATTTTCACCAGCGCAATTTTTTTAAATCCCTGATTTATCAAATGTGTCACTACGTTATAAGCCGCACTATAATTATCTACCACTACATAATTGGTTTTAATCTGCGGAAAATGCCTGTCTATCAATACAAAAGGGACTTTTTCATTTTTCAGGCTCAGGATCTCATTTCTTTCTTTCAAAGAACTGGCCAGGATCAACCCGTCAATCTGACGCTCCAACAACACTTTAATCAGGCTGGCTTCCTTCACCGGATTCTCATCCGAGCTCACAGAAATAACCCGGTAATCATTTTTACCGGCTTCATCCTCAACTACTCGTGCAATATTGGCAAAAAACTGATTGCCAATGTTGGGAACGATCAGCCCAATGGTTTTAGAAGCCCCCAGTCGTAGCCCTCTGGCAATCAGGTTCGGCTTATAATTTAACTTCTGAGCCATTTTAATGACTTTTTTCTGGGTTTCTTTATTGATTCCCACCTCATTACCGCGGTTGTTCAGGACAAGAGACACCAGCGTTTTGGAAACCCCCAGGGCTCTGGCAATATCACTAAGTGACGTTTTTTTCATGGGTTTAACAATTTTTATTCATCACAGGTTTTATCGTTTAAGTATCCGGGAAATAATCATCTAAAACATTTAAATAGTATTTTTCCTAATGCAATCTTAATAAATATTTCTTGTCTCCGGTTATTTTTCAGATGATTTTTGCAAAATGTTTAGCCAATCCTCCTAGAGTAAGCCTGATAAAACCAGAAGAAAAATATTGTATCAAAGCAACTTTCCTTACTTTTTTTTATTTTTGGGAATCTAAACAATTTTTATGATATTCTTACTACTCAGCATTCTTTCAGGAATAACAATTGTTGTTTGCTTCAAGTTATACGACCGTTTAGGGATAAACACCTTTCAGGCCATCATCATCAATTATCTGACTGCTTTCGTCCTTGGGTTTTTACTAACAAGGAAAGAAATGATAATGGTTCTGACTATGGAGAGCGGGGAGCTGCTATCAGCATTAATCATAGGCATGCTGTTTGTTGTCATGTTTCGTGTGCTGGGAAAATCTGTACAAAAAGCCGGCATGGGCATCAGCACTATTTCTGCCAAGATATCGGTTGCCATCCCAATTACGTTTAGTATTTTGTTTTTTCATGAAAGCATTAGCACGATAAAAATTACAGGAATCATGCTGGCCCTGACTTCTCTTATTTTTGCTATCAATAATACAGGTATTCTTGCTTTGACGGTTTTGACAGGGGTATTGTTTTTCAGAGAACGGTTAAATTTGATAAACTGGGTGGGTTTTACATTGTCACTAATCAGTATATATATTATCTTCGTATGATAAATGAAGGAAAAAAGTGATACATATCTAACCATTGCATCTCCGGCCACGGGACAGTACAAAGACCGGGGCAGTAAATTTATGGCTTTTGGTTATCCGGTCTTATCGGAAGCAAAAGTGAAAGAGATGATAGGATATCTGAAAAAAGAATATCATGATGCACGACATCACTGTTACGCTTTTCGTTTAGATCCTGAGAACAATCTGTTTCGTTACAGTGATGACGGAGAGCCCTCCGGCACTGCCGGGAAACCCATCTTCGGACAGATCATTTCTGCCGGTCTCTATGAAGTTTTAATTGTTGTGGTAAGATATTTTGGTGGCACATTACTAGGTACCGGAGGCCTTTTCAATGCCTATAAACTGGCTGCCCGTGATGCAATCAATCATTCGAAAATCATCCATAAGGTGATAGAAGATACCCTGACATTATATTTTGATTATGATCAGATGAATGCTGTAATGCAGGTAATGAACAGGGAACATCTCACAATTCTGACGCAGGATTTTGGAACATCCTGTCGGTTAGAGCTTAAAGTAAGGAGAACAAGCACAGAAAAAATGATAAATCTGTTCTTATCAAAAGGAAAAATTAATGTCAAAAAAAACGAAACAGGCTGAAAGATTCCTTAAAAAGGATGGAATTTATTAATTTTAACGCACATTATTTAAACGAAACTTATGAAATCTTTGGGAAACAAAAGCCTGGTATCCATCAATGATTACTCGCCTGAAGAAATTGAACAGATTCTTCAGACAGCAAATCGTTTCGAAACAGATCCTCCCGGTAAGATATTGGAAAGCAAAGTGATTGCTTCCCTTTTTTTTGAGCCCTCTACCCGTACCCGTTTAAGTTTTGAGAGTGCAGTGAAACGTCTGGGGGGCAGGGTTATCGGTTTCGCAGATTCCGGGACGTCCAGTATCACCAAAGGCGAATCGTTAAAAGACACCATTCTGACTGTAAGTAATTACTCAGATCTGATCATCATACGACATTCTATTGAAGGCAGTGCCCGGTATGCCAGTGAAGTATCTCCTGTACCTGTCATTAATGCCGGAGACGGGGCCAACCAACATCCTACACAAACACTCCTGGACCTGTATTCTATCCAAAAAACCCAGGGAAAACTCGATGGATTGAATGTTTTTATGGTTGGTGACCTGAAATACGGAAGGACTGTCCATTCATTGATTATCGCCTTATCTAACTATAATACAACCTTTAATTTCATTTCTCCCGGTGAATTGCGATTACCGGATGAATACAAGCTGATCTTAGATAAGAAAGGGCTGAAATACTATGAACACTATGACTTCACTGATATTATCTCAAGAGCTGATATTGTTTACATGACCCGTGTGCAACGGGAAAGGTTTTCCGATCCTCTGGAATATGAAAAAGTCAAAAACGTATATGTTCTTCGAAATGAGATGTTAAAAAATACAAAAGAAAACCTGCGGATACTTCATCCGTTGCCACGGGTAAATGAAATTGATAACGACGTGGACAATAACCCCAAAGCCTATTATTTTGAACAGGCCCTGAACGGTGTCTATATACGACAGGCCATCATTGCCTCTATTTTGAACGTGGTTTAAATATTCAAATATGGGAAAAACAAAACAACTAAGTGTCAGTGCAATTAAAAACGGAACCGTGATCGATCATATTCCCGCAGATAATTTGTTTACCGTAATTAATATCCTAGGTCTGGAAAACATACAGAACCAAGTCACGTTTGGCACCAATCTGGAAAGTAAAAAATTTGGCCGGAAGGCTATTATCAAGGTTTCCGATATTTATTTTACAGAAGAAGAAATCAACAAGATCGCCCTGGTAGCTCCGGATGCCAGGCTTAATATTATACGGAACTATGAAGTGGTTGAAAAACATGAATTGACCATCCCCGATTATATAGAGGGTATTGCACGATGTTTCAATCCCACCTGCATCACCAACCATGAATCGGTAAAAACAAAATTCAAGATTATCTCAAAAAAACCATTGCGACTCAAGTGTCTATACTGCGAAAAAATAACTGACGAGGAACATCTGACGATTATCTGATCCTGTCCACAGAACGAATAAGTAATTCGTCTTTTCTTATATTCCTGAATGACAACCAGGTAAACAATAAACTGATCAGCGGTAACAGAAGTGTAATCTTGTAATACACCTGCGCATTCAACTGTTTTTTTATATAAGTAATGTAGTACCCGGAAAGCACCAATATCCCTAACATCAGTAACATATTAAAAACACAAAGACGCATCTGCAGAATCCGGTTTTTAAAAAGAAAAATAGTGATCAGATTGATAAGAAACACGACTGAGATAAGTATCTCCAGAGGCAGAACTCCCATGATCCTGGTCCCTGCCTCCAGCTTATATACACCAAAAAAATCAAACACATAAGCTATCGTATTCTGATCAATAAAAAGAGTATAAGGAAAAGCAAACATGAATCCGAGGAATAACACGGATAAAAAAAGATACAATGTCTGTATGCGTTGAATCATAATTTAATGTTTTTACAACCAGACACAAAGATACTAACTAATATTTTTTCTCAGACTTTGAAAATCGAGATAATATAAAATTTTCAGTGAAAAACTATTTACCTGGGGAGAAGAAAAAACATTCCCGAGATTATCAGCATAATTAGGAATAAGTTCTGTTCCGCTTGAATAAACAGAATTCTTCCATACCAAAGACATTTCACTGCCGGGCGCAAAACGCCAGACAAAATCCATGTCAATGGTAAATGCATTATAGTTGATATTATGGGATCCCTGATAGTTTGATTTATCTATATTACCATCAGATTTCAACAAATAATATGTATCCGAATAATCTATCATGGACCAATAGTGTCTCACACGGAAAGACAAATAAATATCACGGGTAAAAATATAACTCGTAGTGAAAGTATTTGACACGGTGGTCCCGTTTCTCATGCCAAACCAGATTGAATCCTGGGATTCATTTCTTTCAACATATCCGATATCCCGGATTCTCCTGCTAAATTCAAAATCGTGTGATAACTGAAACCGTTGACTTATACGGTATGTAGGCGACAAACTGAATCCGAAATATCTTTGTTTATAGTTGGTAAACTCACCTCCTGCATTGGCATGCATCCCCATTGAAAAAGCTTTATTACGATTGGTCATGGCAAAAACATCTATATTGCCTTTCTGACCGGTATGGTAAAACCAGCCAGGTACCCGCGGTTCGAAATAATCATCTTCCCCCAGGGGTGAATATTTCAATCTCCCGCCGACAAACCAGTAATTCTTAAACTGGTTAAAAGAATTTAATGAAACCTGAAAGTTAGAGAAGGCACGTGGATTATAAATTCCACTATATTCAAAATTAAGTTCATTCCGTGAACTCAGGAATATTCCTTTTGGCCTGTACATATTATAACTAAAAGACAACTCATGAGAGATTTCATTATTATGTCTCAGATAACCCATATCGTTCGGATCATACGTATCACTCATGAGTGTCATTTGATACTCAGCTCTGAAAATGCCGCCGGTTTTCCCACCCTTTAAGGAAATTCGGTGACCCAGTTGTGTGTCCAGTGAATCATAATACTTCTGGCTCAGAGCGACCTGCCCTCCTACAGAATATTTATTGGTTTTTTCCTTAAACAGGAAATCAGTAGCTGTCACATTGGCTGTATAATTATATTCATCTTTGGGGGCAAACCGGTAAACATTGGTGTTCTCCAGGCTCAGGTATGAATTATTTTTCAGGCTCTGATCCAAAACAACCATATTATAATTAGCTATCGGCTGGGTCCGTAATCTTCTTTCTTTCCCCGTTTCATTATCTTTAATGAGCGCATACATATTTTCTGTTACAGCATTGAATATCCCGATACCTAAACCGTTTTTGTTTCGCCCTGATACTTTGGTAGCATTTATCAGTTGCGTTTCTTCAGGATTGGTAACCACCGTTTCGTCAGGAGCCAAAACACTGTATGCGCTATCATATTCATTCGGTCTCCCACCGATCCTACGGGAATAAAAGATGCCTCCTTTGTTAAACAACTCGGTCCCTTCGGTAAAAAACTGACGCTTTTCGTTATATTTCACCTCAAACGGGGAAAGGTTCAATATTTTATCATCCGATTGTACCTGACCAAAATCAGGAATAAGTGTCATATCCAGCGTAAAGCTTTCGTTAATACCGTATCGCAGATCCATTCCTCCATTGTATGTATTTGTCCACCCTCCGGTCTCTGAATAGTTCTGAAGATATCCCGAAACATAAGGAGTAACAGACAAGCGCAAAGGAGGATTTATGGAATGGATACCCACCAGATCCCCCATATAATTAAAACTGTTTCCTACTACGCGGTCCACCCGGTTCCATGAAGAATATTCCTGGTAACGCTTGATTTCCCGCCAAAAGTTGATTCCCCAGACTGCTGTATCTACTTTCGAGAAACGAATGGCAGAGTACGGTATTTTCATCTCAGCGACCCAGCCATTTTTATTAATTTTAACAGCGCTTTGCCAAACAGCATCCCAATTCATATCTCTTCCGTGACGTACTGACGGACTGCGTTTGAGATCGGTTTGTACACCGGAGGCAGATAATTTAAATGTCTCTCCGTTTACTCCGTCATGAAAAGGATTCAGATCCACACTAAAATTATCCGACTGAATATTTCTGTCGGCATCTCTCTTTCCCAACTCGTGGAGAATACTATCCGGATGAGGATCATACATTTCGGCTGAAATATAGAGAGCCTTATCATCATAAACGACTTTGACCTTCGTTGGGAAAGTAGCCGGCCTGCCATTGTATGGAGCATATTGAATAAAATTTCCGGCAACAGGCGCCTCCTGCCAACAAGGATCATCCAGTATCCCGTCAATTTTTGGAGGAACAGACACTTTAATGGCTGTCAAAGACTTACGTGTCTCTACCGGATTAATCCCAGAACCATATACAGAAATTAATTCTGTAAAAAAAAATATCAGAAAAATAAATTGTATCTTTTCCATCCCTTGAATTCTACATTATTCTGCCACCAGTCATTTTTATTTGACAAACAATAAAACCAGATTATTCCCTCTTTGATTTTATTTATCTAATTTTGCTCTCAAAACAAGTCTGCAAATCTAACATAATGTTATCATATTCACTCGTTTTTCTAAATAATAAAATATATACCATATAGAAAAACAGTTTTTGGAAGGATGGGTAATTTTGAATAATTTTAACCCTTTTAAAAATAGAATGAAAAAGATATTTGAAGCATCGGAACTTATACTGGATAAGGAAGGATACATCTATCATCTGCACTTGAAACCGGAGGATATTGCCGATCTGATTATCCTGGTAGGAGACCCGGGAAGAGTTCCCCTGGTATCTTCTTTTTTTGATTCCATAGAATTAAAAAAGCATAACCGGGAGTTTGTAACCCATACGGGCTATTTTCATAAAAAAAGGATCTCGGTTATCTCAACAGGCATAGGAACAGACAATATTGATATTGTAATGAATGAGTTGGATGCATTGGCGAATATTGATTTCAGGCAACGAATGGAGAAACAAAAACACCGGACACTCACCCTGGTACGTATCGGAACCTCCGGATCATTACTGCCAGAGATCCCTGTTAATTCATTTTTAATGACACAGAAAGCGATGGGTTTTGACGGCATGATGTATTTTTACCATGGTTTAGATTCTATATCGGATAAATTATTTATAGATTCCTTTATGAAGCAAGTGCATTGGCCTGAAATTTGGAATACTCCCTATGTAATAGCTGCATCGGAAGATTTGATTACAAAAATATCAGGCGATGAAGTAAAACAGGGAGTTACCATTTCGGCACCTGGGTTTTACGGCCCTCAGGGACGTCAGTTACGTATCCTACTGGCTGATCCTGAAATGAATCGTAAAATTGAGAATTTTTCTTATCGGGGAGAAAGAATTACCAACTATGAAATGGAAAGTTCGGCACTATATGGTTTATCCAGGCTGTTGGGACACAAAGCCATCACACTGTGTGCCATTATCGCCAACCGGGTGACCAAAGAAACAAATGATCATTATGAGCCGTTAATGCAACGTTTAATCAATTTTGTGTTAAACAAACTAACCGCTTGAAGCTATGGAAACACAAAAAGATAACAACCCTAAAATCAAAGCACTGATACAGCTTCTGGATGACCCCGATTTAACTGTCTTTGAAGAAGTATCAAAATATCTGATTGATATCGGTGAAGAGGTCATACCTCACCTTGAAAAAGAGTGGGAAATATCATTTAATGATCTGGTTCAGGAACGTCTGGAGTCCATTATTCATAATATCCAGCTAAATGCACTGAAAGAAGAACTATACTTGTGGCTCCAGGAGGATCAACCGAGTTTGCTGAAAGGAGCATACCTGATCGCCCGTACGCAATATCCCAACCTGTCTTATATACCCCTGGAAGATAAAATAGAAAAAATTAAGAAAGATGTCTGGATCGAACTGAATGATCAACTGACAGCCCTGGAGAAGGTACGGATCATCAATCACATTCTTTATGATATATATAAACTGGGTCCAAACAAAGGTGATTATTTTTCTCCTCAAAATAATTTTATCAATGTGGTTTTGGAAAGCAAAAAAGGAAACCCCGTATCTATAGCAATTATCTACGAGGAAATTGCACGGCGCCTGAAACTGCCTATAAAAGGAGTTAACCTTCCCGGTCAATTTATCCTGGCTTATATAGATCCTGTGGTAGCCGCCAGCCAAAAACCGGTCACGGGGCCGGAAGATATCCTTTTTTACATAAGCATGGTACAGAAAGGGTCGGTGGTAGGAATCCATGAAATTGAAACTTATCTGAAACAGCTAAACAATACTCCCCTCGAGCCACAATATTATTTACCCTGTTCTCCAATGGAAACCATTGGACGAATGGTGAATAACCTGATTTTTGCTTTTAAAAAACATAACACGCCGGAAAAAGTGATTCTTTATAAGGATATCCTTGACTTTATCAAAAACCACAGACCATGAAAAATAGTAAACAGATGAAAATAACGAAAGATTTCTTGATAAAACTGGTTTTAATCGTCGTGTTTCTCTTTACGGGTCACTATTCATTGCAGGCTAAGCAACCTCCAAGACTGGTGGTTATGTTTTATAATACGGAAAACCTTTTTGACACCATCAATGACCCGAAAACAAGGGATGATGAATTCACTCCTTCGGGACAGGAGCATTGGACCCCGGTACGTTATGAAAAAAAACTCAAAGATATTTCCAAAGTAATTACGGATGTAACACCCCACAAATTACCCGACCTCATTGGCTTGAGCGAAGTCGAAAACCTTACCGTACTGAAAGACCTGGTTCATACAGGGAAATTGAAAAAAACAGACTACGGAATCGTACATGAAGACAGCCCTGACCTTCGTGGAATTGATGTGGCCTTGTTATATAAAAAAGAAACTTTTAAGACCATTACCCATCGTTCTATCTCCATTCATTTTCCACATGATACCATGAAAGTCCGGAATATCCTGTATGTAAAAGGAAAAGCGGGTGGAGAGACCCTGCATCTTTTTGTAAACCACTGGAAATCCCGATATGGAGGAGTTAAGGCCACCGAACAAAAAAGGGTTTACTCTGCGGTGGTATTACGACGTACAGTGGATTCGATCCTGAATTTTGAGCCCGAAGCCCGCATCCTGATTATGGGAGATTTTAATGATGAACCTACCAATATGAGTATCATGCAAATGCTCAATGCCACCAATAAGCGAAAGAATATCGGACGGCGTGATTTATACAATCTAATGTACGATCTTCATAACCTGCATGATACTGGAACATACAGTTATAAAGGTCATTGGGATATGCTGGACCAAATCATTGTCTCTTATCCTTTTCTGCAGGATACAAAGGGATGGCACACGAATTATCAGGGAGGTCATATTTTTTCAGAAGAATGGATGTTGTACGATAATCCCAAAGCAGGCAGGAAAGTCCCCAACCGCACGTATGCAGGTCCTATTTATTTTGGTGGCGTAAGTGACCATCTGCCTGTATATTGTGTTTTTGTCAAACTTCTTACCGGGAAGAAGAGAAAATAACACAAAAAGGTAGCAACCCAATATGAAATTCAAGTTACTCTCTGAATATGTCCCTACGGGCGACCAGCCTGAGGCCATACAGCAACTTGTTAATGGGCTTAATCAGGGAATACAATATCAGACGCTTCTGGGCGTTACCGGCTCGGGAAAAACATTTACAATTGCCAATGTCATCGAACAATTACAGAAACCCACGCTTATCTTAAGCCATAATAAAACTTTGGCTGCTCAATTGTACAGTGAGTTCAGACAGTTTTTTCCCGACAATGCCGTGGAATACTTTGTTTCATATTATGATTATTACCAGCCGGAAGCTTATCTTCCGGTTACGGATACGTATATTGAGAAAGATCTTTCTATCAATGACGAAATTGAAAAATTACGTTTGAGCACTACTTCTTCTCTACTCTCCGGACGCCGGGATGTCATTGTAGTATCTTCAGTATCCTGTCTTTATGGAATCGGAAATCCTGATGACTTTTATCAACAAACCGTACATGTCCATACCGGTGAAAAAATAAGCCGTAATGTTTTTCTGCGGAAACTGGTAGATGGTTTATATGCCCGTAATGAAACCGATTTTCCACGGGGTACTTTCCGGGTGAGGGGAGATACCGTAGATGTACACCTGGCGTATGGAGACAAAGCTTACCGGATGGTTTTCTGGGGGGATGAAATAGAAGATATTGAAGTATTTGACCCTTTAAACGGGGACATCCTTGATGAAATAAAAGAAGTGACCATCTTTCCGGCCAATATTTTCATCACCAGTAAATCGAGGATGGAGCAAGCACTTTTCATGATTGAACAAGACATGCAAAAACAGGTGGATTTTTTCCATGAGATTGGAAAACGTGAAGAGGCAGCCCGGCTGAAACAACGTGTCAGTTATGATCTGGAGATGATCAGGGAACTTGGATATTGCAGTGGCATTGAGAACTATTCGCGCTATTTCGACGGGAGAGCTCCCGGTTCCCGTCCCTTTTGCCTGCTGGATTATTTTCCTGAGGATTTTCTGACAGTCATAGATGAAAGTCACGTAACAATTCCCCAGATACGGGCCATGTACGGAGGAGACCACTCAAGAAAACAGATATTGGTAGAGTATGGATTCCGGCTTCCTGCAGCCATAGACAACAGGCCTTTGAAGTTCGAAGAATTTGAAACACTTACCGGACAAATGATCTTCGTGAGTGCTACCCCTGCAGATTACGAACTGGGTAAATCGGAAGGTATTATCATCGAGCAACTCATCCGGCCTACCGGCATTCCGGATCCGGCTATCGAAGTCAGACACAGTCTGAACCAGATTGATGACCTTGTTGCAGAAATACACAACCGGATAGACAAGCAAGAGAGAATACTGGTAACCACCCTCACCAAACGTATGGCCGAAGAGCTGGCCAATCATCTCACAAATCTCCATATCCGGACACGCTATATTCATTCGGATATAGACACGCTGGAACGGGTAGAAATCATGGATGGGTTACGTAAAGGTGTTTTTGATGTGCTTGTAGGTATTAACCTGTTAAGGGAAGGGCTGGACCTCCCTGAGGTTTCACTGGTTGCCATCCTGGATGCAGACAAAGAAGGATTCCTGCGCTCAGAACGCTCATTAACACAAACTGCAGGCAGGGCAGCCCGTAATCTGCATGGCAGAGTGATTATGTATGCTGATAAGATTACCGACTCGATGCAAAAAACAATAGATGAAACCAACCGGCGCAGAGAAAAACAATTAAGATATAACCGGGAGATGGATATTACGCCTAAACAGATTGTAAAAACAGGAGAATCTATTATGTCAGGCATACAATTGAAAACAGGGAAAAAAGCTTATGCCGGCAGGGAAGATACTATCAACATCGCTGCTGATCCGGTTGTTCAGTACATGAATAAACATGCCCTGGATAAAACCATTGAAAAAACAAAAAAGTCCATGGAAGAGGCAGCCAAAAAACTGGATTTTATCGAAGCAGCCCGTTACCGTGATGAACTGACAGCATTAGAGAAGTTTCAAAACGAGTAATCACTTAAAAAGGAAAAAAAACTCCTGCCGTTGTGGCAGGAGTTTTTTTTCTTGTTTTCCCCGATTACCCAAGATAAGACTTAAGCAATTTACTCCGGGAGGTATGACGCAAACGCCGGATGGCTTTTTCCTTAATCTGACGTACACGTTCACGTGTCAGTCCGAATTTTTCTCCGATTTCTTCGAGTGTCATTTCCTGAATACCAATACCAAAAAACAATTTAATAATATCTTTCTCACGTTCAGTGAGGGTAGCCAGTGCTCGCTCAATTTCCCGTGTCAGGGATTCGTTCATTAGTTTTTTATCCGCATTGGGAGAATCATTGTTTGGCAGGACATCCAGCAAGCTGTTGTCTTCTCCCTCGACAAAAGGAGCATCTACAGAAACGTGTCTGCCAGACACCTTCAATGTATCCGAAACTTTTTCTCGCGGAAGATCTAATGCGTCAGCCAGTTCTTCGGTGGAAGGTTTTCGTTCATACTGCTGTTCAAACTTAGAAAATGCCTTGTTAATTTTGTTCAGAGAACCTACTTGATTTAGCGGAAGCCTGACAATGCGGGACTGTTCGGCCAGCGCCTGCAAAATAGACTGACGTATCCACCATACAGCATAGGAAATAAATTTAAAACCTCGTGTTTCATCAAACTTTTCTGCTGCTTTGATCAGTCCGAGGTTCCCTTCATTAATCAAATCCGGTAAGCTGAGGCCCTGGTTTTGATATTGTTTTGCTACAGAAACGACAAAACGCAGGTTTGCCCTGGTCAGCTTTTCCAGTGCCTCACGATCTCCTTTCTTGATCCGTTGGGCCAGTTCAACTTCTTCCTCAACGCTAATAAGTTCTTCTTTCCCAATCTCCTGCAAGTACTTATCCAGCGATGCACTTTCCCTGTTGGTAATCGACTTGGTTATTTTTAACTGTCTCATAATTCACCCTCAAAACTTTGTTACAAAATTACGCTATTCTATCCTAAAACACAAGTTACTTAGAAAATTCAAGCCTCATTCAACCGCAAGGGATTACAGAGGCTTGAAAAGATAAATCTTCAGAGAAAATGATATCAGTCTCTGAATTGATAGCTAAAGTATGTTCCATTGGGTTGAACTCCTTCAATGGAGCGAATATCATTTCCACTTCCCAGGATCTGGTAAACATCCCGTGGCGTGCGCATTGGTTTTCCGTTAATACTGATGATAATATATCCTTTTCGTAATCCAATATCCGTAAACTTTCCGGGCCGCAGATCCGTTATCTTTACCCCATAATCTAACTTCAAATGCCCTTTTTCTTTTTTGGAAATATTCTCAAATTTAGCACCGTCAATAAAATCAGAAGCTTTTACGAGTTCGGCATTTCCTTGTAGATTACGTAAGGTGACCACATATTGTTGCGTTTTCCCCTTTCTTTTTATTAAAACATTTATTTTATCTTTCGGACGATAGAGGCTGACTTCTTCCTGCAACTCGGATGACGAGTTCACTTTCACTCCATTGATAGCCAGCACAACATCTCCGGCTTTGATACCTGCTTTTTCTGCAGCACCCCCGGTTGTGATATCATTGATATAAACGCCTTCCATTTTGTCCAGATGTTTTTCTTTGGCCAGGTCGGCAGTAATATCTTCAATAGTTACTCCCATGATAGCCCTTTGTACCTGTCCGTATTCTTCCAGATCGCTCACTACTTTTTTAACAATATCTGCAGGGATTGCAAATGAATACCCTGTAAATCCTCTCGTGGGAGATATGATAGCCGAATTAATACCTATCAATTCCCCTTTCAGGTTTATCAGAGCACCTCCACTATTTCCAGGATTCAGGGCAGCATCTGTTTGCAGGTAAGACTCTATTCTGTATTTCTGGTCACCCAGCATACCCAGATTTCTTCCCTTCGCACTGATAATCCCTGCTGTAACCGTAGAAGTCAGGTTAAAAGGATTTCCTATGGCCAGCACCCAATCGCCGAGTTGCACCTTATTCACATCCCCGAAAACCAGATAAGGGAGATTTTTTGCTTTGATCTTCAGCAGTGCAAGGTCTGTGGTCGGGTCGGTACCTACCACTACAGCTTTGAATGTCCTTTTGTCATCCAGGGTCACCTCGATTTTTTTCGCATCCTGAATAACATGGTTGTTGGTGACGATATATCCGTCGGGAGACAATATAACCCCTGAACCAAATCCAAGCACCGGTTGTTTCTGAGGGGTTCCCTTATCACCAAAAAAGAAATAATAAAACGGATTGACTGCATTCGTTTCCATTTCCATTTCCGTTTTTACATGAACCACTGCTTTTACTCCCTGCTCTGCGGCAGCATTAAAGTCAGTCGTCCCCGTATCCAAACCGGAGGGCAGATTTACAAGACGAACCTGCTGCGTCTGCTGTGCCCGCTCAATGCTATTTCCCAGGTTTGCAGTGGAAGGTTCTTTGTAAAATACAATAAAATATAGGAACACTGCTGTGAGTCCACCGAAAAGTCCCATAAGCAGGGATCCAATTATTCTTTTACTTTTCATGATAAAATGTTTTTTAGTTAGTTTAATATCAATTATTTTAGCAATTTGTAAACATCATTTTCAAATATCATGCCCCTTTTATGTCTTTTATACAACTTTTGTGATAGAAACGTTCAAAATATTAGCATGTTGCGCTATTCAGGACTATTAACAAATTTTAACGATTCCTGCCAGTCATGAACCTCAAATTTTGGAAATACCAGGGAACAGGCAATGATTTCATCATGATTGACAACCGGCAGAATGTTTTTATCTCCGGTGAAAAAACAGTTTCTTCCCTGTGCAGGAGGAGAACAGGGATTGGAGCCGACGGCCTGATCATTATTGAAAATCATCCTTCTTTGGATTTTTCGATGCGTTATTTTAATGCAGATGGGAAAGAAGCAAGTATGTGTGGAAACGGTGGCCGGTGTGCCATTGCCTTTGCAAAATATCTGGGAATCTGTAACAATCATACTGCTTTCAAGGCTGTGGACGGGAAACATGAAGGGATGGTTCTAAACGATCAGATCCGTCTAAAAATGCAGGATGTCAATAAATTCCTTGAGATGGACGGAGACTTTTTTCTCAATACCGGATCCCCCCATTATGTGACCTTCCGGGAAGACGTGGAACATTACGATGTAGCCCGGGAAGGGAAAAAAATCAGATACAGTTCTTCCTTTCAGCCTGAAGGAACAAACGTGAATTTTGTACGGATCGTGAATGACAATACTTTATTCAATCGCACATATGAGCGGGGTGTTGAAGAAGAAACACTCTCTTGTGGCACTGGCAGTGTGGCTGCAGCTATCACATTGGCTATAAAGCGACAAAATGTCAGTAGTCCTGTCACGGTCAATACCCCGGGAGGGATACTGCATGTTTATTTTACTCAAAAAAAAGAAAACAGCTTTACGGACATATGGCTGGAGGGGCCGGCATCCTCAGTTTTTGAAGGAACCACAATAATTTCAGATTAAAACACTTAAACAATAAAATCATGAAAAAAAAGGCATGTTTATTAAAGTCGGGCATTCTGTTTTTCAGTATGTTTTTAATGCCCGGCATCAGTTTTTCCCAGTCACCATCCCCGGACAATGAGAAAGTAATCCGGACAGTTGATGATTATTTCAAACAGTTGAACCACCGTTTGGATGTATTGCAAAAGGCTATTGATGACATATACTGGTATAACAAGGTGGGTGATGTGGCTTTTATAGATAAAGTTTACATAGCAGGTCCACCGTTGGCTAAAGAAAAAAATCCTACGGCACAGGGTGCCGGAAATCCGGTTAAATTCAGAAGTTATATTTTCATTCCCAAAGATATTGATCCTTCCAAAAAATACCCTTTACTGGTTTTTCCACACGGGGGTGTCCATGGTAATTTTACTACTTATTATGCCCACATCATCAGGGAGCTGATGTATCAACAATATATTGTGGTAGCAGCAGAATACCGTGGTAGTACCGGCTATGGAGCTTCTTTCTACCGTAAAATTGATTATGGAGGGTTAGAAGTAGAAGACGTGGATGCCAGCCGGCAATATATGCTGGACAACTATAATATAATAGATAAAAACAGAGTTGGGATTATTGGCTGGAGTCACGGAGGATTAATCACCTTGTTTAATATTTTTAACCATCCGACTCATTACAAAGTGGCCTATGCAGGAGTACCTGTCAGTGATCTGGTGGCACGTATGGGATATAAAACGCAAGGATACAGGGATCTGTATTCGGCTGATTACCATATCGGAAAAACAGCCTATGAGGACGTAAATGAATACCGTCGCCGCTCACCGGCCTGGAATGCGGAAAAATTGAAAACGCCCTTACTCATCCATACCAACACCAATGATGCGGATGTCAACGTACTGGAGGTAGAACACCTGATACAGGCATTAAAAGCAGCCAATAAAAAATTTGAATATAAGATATATCAAAACATACCCGGGGGCCATTCATTCAACAGGATGGATACAAAATCTGCAAAAGAAATCCGGTTGGAGATATATAAATTTCTCGCCGGCTACCTGCATCCACCCTGTCCTTTGAAAAACCTGAAGGAATTACAAAAAGCAGCCTATGTATTTCCCTGATCTGTTTTAAGGGATTTTATGGTTTATATTTTTGATAACGGAACATTACACAGATAAAATACATAAAATATTTTTTGTAACATATCAAATAAATCAAATATAAATAAGTTTTCTTTCTAATGATTAAGTCAGGGAAAAATGTTGGAAGCGATTATAAAGGGATTCATCCTGGGCCTGTTGATTGGAATTTCAATAGGTCCTGTGTTTTTTATGCTTCTAGATACCAGTATATCCAGAGGTTTTAACAAAGGTTTCCTCTTCAGTATGGGAGCGTATATCAGTGATCTGCTATTGGTCACCCTCCTTCTTACCGGCACACTTACCTTCTTAGTGCCTACACTACAGAGTCCTGTTTTCAAGCTGGTTGGGGGAATTATTTTTATTATCTTTGGCATAGCGTATGGTTTCTCAAAAAAAATTAAACAAAAATTTAAAGCCAATGCTCATACTGATTTTCTAAAAGGTTTTTTTATCAATGCCCTGAATCCGTTTGTATATATTTTTTGGATTACAATCATCACATTGGTTATTTCAGACTTCCAGAGACACATTCTTTATACCGTCACTTTCTTTGTAGTTACCTTTGCAGTTTTGTTAATCATGAATATCATAAAAATCCTGGCAGCCCGCAAACTAAAAAATCTGACTACAGACCGGCATCTCGCAATCATCAGGTTGATAACAGGCCTTGTCTTTATCTTTTTCGGCATATTTATGATTGGGGAATTTGTCATGGTTCATTTCCCATCATAAAAAAACTACGTATGAAATTACGTAGTTTTTTTATCCGGTGATTCCACAAACTTATACCCTACCCCTTTTACGGTTACAATGTAATGGTCTCCAATCTTCTCGCGCAATTTGCGAATATGCACATCCAGGGTGCGGTCACCCACGATAATATCGTCGCCCCAGATTTTCAAAAAAATTTCTTCACGGGTAAGAACTTTTCCGGAGCGGGAAACCAAAAGGGAAAGTAATTCGAATTCTTTTTTCGGCAGATTTATTTCTTTTCCTTCTTTAATTACCAGATAGCGGTCCCGGTCAACTATAATCTTTTTCATCAATTTTTCCTGATTTTCTGGTTCTGTTTTAGTTTCGGCAGTTGTTATTCTTTTTAACAATGCGTTGATCCGGCTAATCAGCACCTTGGGTTTTACAGGTTTGACAATATAATCATCAGCTCCTGCCTCAAAACCGGCAATTTGTGAATAGTCCTCTCCTCTTGCTGTCAGAAAAGCGATGATTGTAGAAGCCAGTTCCGGAATCTTACGGATTTTCTCACAAGTTTCCATCCCGTCCATCTCCGGCATCATTATATCCAGTAAAATCAGGTGTGGTTTTACTTCTATGGCTGTTTGTACCCCCTTACTTCCATTACAGGCAGTATAAACAGAGAAACCCTCTTGCTTAAGATTATAGGAAAGGAAGTTCAACACATCTTGTTCATCATCAACGATTAATATTTTATAAGGATCCATTTACCTAAAGTGTTGATCTCTCAAAGAAATAACAAATATTATTATTCAAAAATATAAAGTTATTTCTTCTTAACCCAACTTGAAAATAAAATATTGTAAATAATTCCATAGCAACAAATTACGTCTTGTAAATTTACATTTGGGACACTACTTTTGTTTTTCGGATAAAAGGACGATTTTTGAAACCCAGTGCATCGTAAATTCTTTTTTGGTCATTGGTTGGTCGGGTAACTAATTTGGTATATATTTTTTCAGACTCTTTGGCATTAACGCTAACCAAAGAAATTTGTTGGTTCCTCATTTTTTCAACAATAGTATTCCAACTAAAATTTATGTTTTGCTTTTTCAATTTTATCCGGATGTAATTTACAATTTGATATCCCACAATACCAAGCCATATATGTGGCTCAATATAAGCGTCTTTTTGGTGGTGTATAGGTCTGATATTCAAGTCTGTTTTTAGAATTCTAAAACAAGCCTCCACCTCTCTTGTCAAGTTATAGATATCCCATATTTCTTTTTCCTGCAATTCTTTTTTTGAATAACGCAAAAAATACTCTCCCTTGGGCTTTTCTCTCTCTTTTTGTTTTTCCCATTGAATATCAGTTACAACTCCTTTTTTAGTATCTTCCTGACAGGTAATTTTATACAGCTTTGCTATTTTCGAATATTGTTCTTTTTTTAAATAAAATGGTATACTTTTGAATTAATATCCTGGTATACTTTTCAACTGAAATAAGCACCACTATCCCATAGCCTCGATACTTTC